>NZ_NGFP01000148.1 GCF_002149035.1 Streptosporangium minutum | reverse complement strand
AGCCCGGGCCCCGCACCCACCTGCTGAACCCCGCACCACCCGCCCGGTTCACAACCAGCGGGTGCCATGCCGTACCGCCCGATCAGGTCATGCGGCTACCGGCGTGGGCCCCGCAGTGCCGCGAGGACGGCGAGACCGGCGGCGGCGAGCCCCACTGCCCGCGCCAGCCGTACGGACCTGCGGATGTCCTTGACCGACGGCTTGGGTCCGTCGCCCATCTCGGGCCGGTGCTCGACGCGGTCGCCGTAGACGTTGATGCCGCCGAGCGTGACGTCCAGCGCTCCGGCGAAGGCGGCCTCGCACCGGCCCGCGTTGGGACTCGGATGGCGGTGACCGTCCTTACGCAGCACCGCCGCCGCACGGCGGACCGAGCCGCCGGCCAGAGGCGCGCCGAGAGCGGTGAGCACTCCGGTGATGCGGGCGGGAACGAAGTTGGCCACATCGTCGAGCCGGGCCGAGGCCCAGCCGAAACGTTCGTAGCGGGAACTGTGGTGGCCGACCATGGCGTCCAGCGTGTTGATCGCCCGATAGGCCAGCAGCCCGGGGACTCCGGCCACCGCGCCCCAGAACAGCGGCGCCACCACGGCGTCGGAGGTGTTCTCCGCGATCGACTCGACGGTGGCCCTGGCCAGCCCGGACGTCTGGAGCAGCGACGGGTCACGCCCGCACAGGTGGGACAACCTCCTGCGCGCCCCGGTGAGGTCGTCGGCCTCCAGGAGCTCCGCCATGGCCACGCCCTCACGTCCGAGCGTCGTGCCGCCCAGCACCGACCAGGTCGCCGCGGCGCTCAGCGCACCTCGTGCCACCGGGTTCTCCACGCGGGTCACGGCGAGCCCGAGCAGCGCCGCCGGGCCGACACACAGAACGGTGTAGAGGACCCCGTCGGGCCGGGCGTCACCGTAGACCCGCCTCTCCAGCGCCGCGGCGGCCCGCCCGAACAGCGCCACCGGATGCCCGCGCCGGGGGTCGGCGAGCACGGCGTCGAGCACGACCCCGGCGAGCATCCCCAGCGCCTCGGCCCGCCTGGACGCCGCCCGGCCCCGCCCGGACACCACCCGGCTCCCCGCGGACACGGCTCGACCCCGCTGGAGGGAGGACCGGTGCCGCTGGAACGTGGAGTGGTCCCGCCCGAAGGCGGAGCGGTTCCGCTTGAACGCGGAGCGGTCAGATGAGATGGGCATGGAGTTCGTCCTGGTTGGTCTCAAGCCAGGCGCAGGCCCGGCGGATACGTGCCCCGGCGCCCCCTGCCCACATGCGGGCCCAGCCGCCGCCCGTGGTGGCGGCCTTGGTGCGCATGGCGTGGTAGGAGCGGTCGAAGCGGAGCCTGGCGAGTTCGAGGAGGCGACGGCGCTCACGCGGCGCCAGGCCGTACGCGTCGCAGAACAGGCGCAGTCGCGGGCCGACCTCCAGCGAGTGCTGGAGCGGGTCCAGATCGAGGGGGTCGGCGATCGGCGCCCAGTGCCGCAGGGTGGTCACCACGTCGAACAGCCGGGTCGTGGGCCGGGCCATGTCGAAGTCGATCAGCGCGGCGGGGAGCCCGTCGCGGAAGATCACGTTGTCGAGGTTGACGTCGCAGTGGCCGATCACCTCGGGGACCGCGTCGTCGTTGGAGCCGGCCTCCCAGACGGCCTGCGGCGGCGGGACGAAACTCGCCGAGGCGTCATGGAAGCGCCGCAGCAGCCTCGCCAGGGCGGCCAGCGACTCATCGGTGGTCGCGCAGGCAGCCAGCGGCATGGCCGCCGAGTCACCGTCGACATAGGTCAGGATCTCCCGACCCTGCGCGTCAAGGCCGACCACCCTGGGCGCGCCGTCGAACCCGGCCTCCTCCAGATGCCGCAGCAGCGCGTGCACGGACCGGGTGGAAGGGCGGACGGGCCTGCGGACGGTGTCACCGACCCGCACCACCCCGTCGGTCACGTCACCGCCCAGCAGGGGGATCTCCTCTTGGACCGTGACGGCGAACATGACATACGAGCCTAGACCGGTCCGCCCGTCGGGAGGACCTGTTTTCGGATGTTCCGGCCCGCATCCCGGCCCTCTTCGACACACCCGTAAAACCCGCCCCCGCCGGATGTCACAGAGATTCTCCGGAGACTTCCCCAGGGACACCCAGGGACTCCGCCGGGGCTCCCTCCAGGACTCAGCCGAGCCTCCCCCAGGACTCCGCCGGGATCTCCGCGGGGTCGCTTCCAGTCTCCTTCCAGGCCTTTTCCACGCCTCTTCCTGGATGACCACCGCCTGACCACCCCAGTCGGCAGGGCGATCGCGACACCATCCGGCCCCCGGCAGACGCCCCGCCCCCCTGTCCACGGGACCGGCCACCGCTCCTCGTAGAGTGATCCTCGCGACACGAGCGCGGATCCGATACATGGACACTCCCCGGATCATGCACAATTAGGCGGGAGCGCCCTTAGCTCAGCTGGATAGAGCATCGGACTTCTAATCCGACGGTCGCAGGTTCGAATCCTGCAGGGCGCGCTATCAAGACCAGCGAAAACCCCCGCCTGACCTGCACTGACGCGGTCACGCGGGGGTTTCTCATGTCCGGCTGTCTACGGCTCTCACCGGCCGTCTGCGGTTGATCCTTCCCAATGCCTTCCCACGGGATCGGGGCCGCCCGTCACTCCCCCAGCGCCTCGGAGATCCGGCGCTTGGCCGCTTCGTCCTGGCCGACGATGCACCTGGCGTAGATCCGGAGGAGAACTTCCACGCTGTGACCGGCCCACTCGGCGACCTGGGTAGCGGGCACCCCAGCGTTGAGCCAGGTGGACACGCACGCGTGCCGGAGGTCGTAGACCCGTTTGGCCAGCGGTGAGGCGCACTCCTGATCGGTGAAGACGGCCTTGCGTGCCTTCTGCCAGGCCCGCCGGTAGGTGATACCGGGCAGTTCCCCGCCCTGCTCTCCCCAGAACAGCCGCCCGTCCGGGCCTTTGCCGTACTCGGCGGTGAGGTGAGCACGGAGAATCCTGGTAAGCGGGGGCGGGCAGGGGACGGTTCGGGTGTGCCCGTCCGGGCGGTGCTTGAGCGCGCGTTCCTCGCGGAGCGTGCCGTCGTCGGTCCACTCACGGCCGGCGAACGGGGCCGCGACGGCGAAATGCAGTTCTCCCCAGGCGTCCGCGGGCTCCTCCCATTCGCCGGTCTCCTCGTTCTGTACAAGACCGGGGAGGGTGACGTTGTGGTCCCGGAGATTGACCACTTCCTCGGGGCGAAGGGCCGTGTAGTACATGACCGCGAAAAACGCCACGAGCCGGGGACCGCTACGGGGCTGCTTACCCACAGCGTCCAGCAGTGCCCGCGCCTGGATGTGATTGACGACGCTGCGCCGATCCACTTCGTACGTCGTCTTGGGCGCCTTCCATTTCAGCCCCTTGATCGGGTTTTCCGTCAGGAGCTTCAGTTCCACGGCGTAGTCCAGGGCGTTCTGAAGAATGGTCTTGTTCCGCAGGACCGTGCTTGTAGCGGCTCGCTTGCCGTCCAGCCGCGAGGTAGCCACTTCCAACAGGTCGCGTACGGACCCGGCGTCCGCGAGCGCGGAAACGGGCTTGGTGTTGACCGCGAGCCAGCGCAACGCGTCGGCCACCTCCTCGGGCGCCTCGGAGCGCTGCTTGGTGTTGAAGCCCCAACGGCGCATGGCCGTACGGAGGTCGAGGTCGTCAGGCTTGCCCTGCTCGCTGGTGAACAGAGCGGGTGTGGCGGCGGTGAGCGCCCGCGCGATGTCCTGCCGGTACTTCGCAGACGCCCCTTTCCACTTCATGTCCGCGAACTTGCATGCGAAGTCGTACCAGCTCATTCCGGCATGCTCGGCGCGCTTCCAAGAGATGGGCTCGCCGGTGACCAGGCTGAACGCCTCACCGTTACGTGCGGCCGTCACCAGAGAACTCCGGTAGGCGTCCGCTTGCGCTTCCTTCGGAAAAGGCTTCTTCCAAGACTTTCCGCCGGTCTGCCACAGCACCCGGTAGGACGTCACCTTGCCGTCCTTGTTCTTCCGGCTCTCGGTCTTGTAGACGCGAACGTTGTAGGTGATGTTCATCAGGCGGCATCCTCCAGGCTGGCAAGCCAGCGCTCATAGTCGGCACGGCGAATACGCAGGCTGCCGTTGGGCAGGGTGAAGCACTTCGGGGCGCGGTGCTTGGCGCGCCAGTCGTAGAAGGTCGATCGGGAGATTTCGAGTTCGGCGCAGAACTCGGCGACTGTCAGGGGCTTGGTTCCGGTGGCGGTGGCCATGGTTCGCGTGTCCTTCCGGGTTCTGCGATCGGCGGTAAAGCGGCCTCGGCGAGGCGGGCATCGAGGCTGTTTCGGAGGGCGTAGGGCCGGTTCTTAGGGGGGTAGCCGTACCAGCCGTACCAGCCTCGTTTTGCCTGGTCAGAACTGGTACGGCTTTTTGTCTGGTACGGCTCAAGCCGTACCAGGAATGCAAGCCTCATCGGCCTGACCTGCGATAACGAGGCTGGTACGGCTGGTACGGCTACCCCTGCCGAAGGTGAGGATTTCGCCGTTCTCGGCGCCCTCCGGAGTAGGGCAGTAGCGCGCCCAGGCGTCGATGAAGTCGGCGCGCTGGTAGCCCTTGGCCTGGCCGTTGGGGAAGCGGATCGTGGTGGAGCGGATGTCGTATTCGCGCAGGATCACGCCCAGCCTCATCGCGGTCAGCCCGGCGGGTCCGTAGTCGGCCCAGGGCGCTTCGGTGTCGGCCTTGAGCCGCTCCAACAGGACGGCGGTGGGCAGGGCGTGATCGGTGCCGAAGGCCGCGCGGCAATCGGCCAGCAGCCGCACGCGGGTGGAGGTCTCGCCGTTGTCGTCGGCCTCGGCGGTCAGCGCCAGTACGGCGGCGCGGGCGCGCTCGGGCCAGTGGCTCCCGGCGTGGTCGGCGACGGCAACCAGGGGTTCCCAGGTGTCGGCGGCGCGGTCTTCCACCGGCATGGGCGGTTCGGCTTGCTCCAGGGTGGACAGGTCGGCGCGCAACCAGGCCGCGAGGTCTTCGGCAAGCTGGCGCAGTGCGGGCCGGTCGCGGCGGTGGCGGTAGGGGGCGACGGTTTCGCCGGGGCCGCGCCGGCGCATCCGGACCACCACGGCGCGGTCTTCGATGGTGTCGGGCATCGCGCCGATTCCGGCCAGCGCGGCCATGGCGAACGTCGGGATGGACTCCACCCTGTTCAGCGCGGCGTCGTAGCGCTTGGCGGGGCGGTTGCGCTGGTGTCCGGCGTTCAGCAGCCCGCGCAGGTCCTCGTTGCCGTCCGCTTTCGGGCCGAAGATCGTGTCGGCCTCATCGACCAACATCGTGGGCGGGTCCTCGCTGATGGACCGGTAGACCGCGGCGCTACTGCTGTTGACGGTGATGAACGGTTCGTGACAGGTGGCCTCGACCACATCGAGAAGTCGGGACTTGCCGCACCGCTTTTCCGGGGCGCGGATCACCAGCCGGGGGGCGTGTGCCCAGGCGGGTTGGGCGTGGCTGGCGGCGATCCACAACACCACGGCGTGCGCGGCGTCCGGGGTCGGCAAGATGACGTAGCGGGTCAGCGCGGCCAGCAGCGCGTCAAGCAGCAGCGCGCCGTGGCCGGCGGGTTCGGTCTGGGACATGGAATCAACTCCCGTGTGCGTGGATGGGATGGTCATGCGGCCACCGTCCGGGGCCGCTTGGCGCCGGCGCGCAGGCCGGAGGCGACGGTGTGGAGGGTCTCGGCGCGGCTCAGCCCGACATCGACCCCCTGTTGTTCCAGCAGGGTTGACACCTCGGTCTCGGCGAGCGCGCCCCCGGCGACCAGCTGACCCAGCGCGATCGCGGCGAGGTAGAGCGTCCCGTTGCGCTGACCGATCGGAGCGGTGGCCACGCGCTCCAACTCGCGTTCCAGAGCGGTGCGCAGGTAGGCGCCTCGGCGGGTGTCGGGCAGAGCCAGGTGCACGGGTACGGGCGCCGGACGGGGCGGGGGCAAGAGCTGCTGAAACAAGAAAGGGGGCAGCGGGGCCGGGGTCGTGTTGTGCAGCACCTCGTAGGCGCCGGTACCGTCCGGCAGATCCACGAAGCTGCCGGGGCCGAGGACGTAGCCCCCGTTCGCGCGGGTGTCGATCAGCCAGCCCAGTCCGTTGCCCTTGTCGCTCTCGGTGTTGCGCAGGGCGGACCCGTCCGGCGCGGTGAAGTACAGGTGCATGCCGCCGCGACGGGTACGGACGGTGAAGGTCTCGAACGGCAGGGGTTGGCTGGCGCGTTCGCAGAGTACGGCCAGCACGTCGGCGCCCTCGTTGACTCCCGGCAGGTCCCAGGAAGGCGGGGGGCTTTGCCCCTCCTTTCGGGTGTCCAGGTCGATCACCACGAGCCCAGAAGGACCGGTGGCGATACCGATGTTGTACGGCGCGCGCGACCAGCAGCGGCGGATGGTCTCGGGGTCGGTGGTGGCGTTGGCCTCCCAGTCGGCGAACCCCCGGAGCGGGGGCTTGTCGCCGATGGCCACGGGGAAGACGTGCCAGCCGCGGGCGGCGGCGGCCAGGGCATAGCGCAGGGTGGGCGAGGTCATGTGAAGCACCATCCGGAGTCACAGGTGCCGTCGCTGAAGTCGAGCGGCAGCACGTCATCGGTGGAGACGACCTCGGCGAGCGGGGCCGCATGCCGGGTGAGCCAGACGGAGTCCTTGCCGAGTTCGGCGCGGCGGTCGTTGAGTAGGCTTTCCAGCGCGCAGGACTTGGCGAACAGCTCGGGTTCGTCGCGGCGCTGGTCGGCCCAGGCGGTCAGCCGGTGAAACGGGCAGAACCAGCACGACGACTTCGGCGGGACGGGCAGGCCGGCGGCGCGGATGATGCGTGGGCAGTCCGCGCGGCGGATGCCCAGATCCAGCAGCGGGTAGACGATCCGCTCATGGGGTTCGCAGCGGCGGTTGTTGGCGCGGTGGATCTCATCGACGCTGATGCCGATGCCGACCGTGGCCGGCTGTTCGGCGGTGGCGCCGTGGGCTTTGAGCCACTTGCCGATCACCCGGATCTTGAAGTCGGCGGTGCACTGGCGGGTGCCGGGCGCGCCGTTGGACATGCGCACCGGGATCGGCAGGGAGCGGGAGCCGGGTTTGGTCAGGCGGCCGTACAGGGTCTCGGTCGAGCCGTCGCGTCGGGTCCGGGCGAGCTGGTGGAGGGTGATGCCGTGGGCGGCGGCGAACGGTGCGGCGTGTTCGGCGAGGTAGCGCAGGGTGGCGGGGTGTTCGGAGTCGTCGCCGACGTTGGCGAACAGGAATGTGGTGAACGGCAGGTCTCCGCGGGCGGCCAGGGCCAGAGCGGCGGTGGACTGCCAGCCCCCGCCGTAGCTGAAGGTCACAAGCGCAGCGTCCGGGCTAGCCGGGACGGCGGGGGCCGTGGTCATGGCGGTCACGCGGCGGCCTTCCTGCTGGGCAGGGCGGGCAGCCAGGTGGCCAGCGGGTCGCCGCTGGCGGCGCGGGCCTTGGTCAGATCCATGGGAGAGATCAGGCCGAGGAAGTGGGTGCCGCAGGTGACGAGCATGGTCTTGCCAGCGGGACGCATCTCCAGCGGAGAGCCGTTGCGGGTCGCGGCCCGGAACCTGCTCAGGTAAGCGGGGTTCAGGGCCACGCCGTGCGGTGCGGTCATCATGGGGTCGGGTGCCAGGCGGGCGCGCTGGGCTATCCAGGCGCGCCAGTCGGGCAGCAGCGGGAACTCGTCGCTGGCCGGTAGGCGGTAGCTCAGCTGAGGGTCGCTGGTCTGGTCGATGGTCAGGCCGTGCGGGCTCAGTGTCACGGTGAGGCTGGCGCGGGTCTTGATCTGGCGGAGCACGGCCTGGATGGCGCGGGCGGGCAGGGTGAGCGCGAAGTCCGTGGTGCTTTCGGGCAGCGGGTGGCGGACGATACCGAGGGTGTAGCGGTCGGTGGCCAGCACGTGCAGCATGCCGCCGGAGGCGTCGAGGGTGAGCATGTGGAGAGGGGCGAACTCGTCGTCAATGCCGGCGTGCGGCAGCACCGCGCCGAAGATCTCACGCAGCTCGCGGCCAGTCATGCGCGCGGTGATCTCGTCGGGACGGGTGGTGGTGTTCGGGGTGGACATGGCGGTGGTCTCCTAACCAGGGCAGAACGATGAGAGTGATCGTCGGTGGATTGCGCCCGTGACAGGCGTGGGCGTCACGGAAAGGGGCTGGGGATGGGAGTTACAGGTCAGCGGGGGTGTGACACTGTGACAGCGGTCCCGTGACAAGCCCTGTGACAGGTGCCGTGACGGGCGCGTGACAAGATCATCGTTGCGGCGGGCGGGCGTCCCACGCGCAGCCGCACGAGGGGGGTGGGGCGGCCGGCTGTCACGGTGCCGCCCCCGGGCCGGCGCTCAGGCGGCGCGGCCGTAGTCCTCGCGCTCCAGCGGGGACAGGTCGGTGATGGTGAAGGTGCGGGTGCTGCCGGTCTTGCTCACGGCCAGGACGCCGCGGTCGGTCAGGCCGGTCAGGACCTTGTAGATCCAGGCGCGGCCGTTGCCGGTCTTGTGCCGGACCGCGGTCAGGTCGTCGTCGGTGGCGGTGAAGGTGTGCTTTCCGCTCTGGTGGCGGTGGCGCAGCCAGGCGTGGATGAGGTCGCGGGCGTCGGCCGGGTGCATGGCAGCCGCAGGGGTGTCCGTCTGCAACGTCTCGGCCTCGGCGGCGGTGGGCTCGCGGACGGCGTCGCCAGGTCCGGCGCTCAGGGACGGGTCGGGGTCGTCGATGCGGGCCAGGGCGGCGGTGACGACGTCGCCGGTAGCGCGCAGGTGCTCCACCACGCCGAGAGCGGCGCGGTCGTCGGCGCCCACCAGGACCGGCCGGTCGTCGCCGCCGGGCGCGGGCGGCCCGACCACGCCCTTGCGCTCCAGGGCCTCCAACAGACGCAGGCAGTCCTCCCAGGCGATGCGGAGTTTGCGCTGCAGCATGGCCGGTGAGGCGTGCTGGGTGGCGATGACCAGCTGCGCGGCGTCGCCCAGCAGGTCGGCGAAGTCGGCGGCGAACTCGGCATGCTCATCGTGCGCGGCGGCCGGAGCCGGGTGCGCCGCGGGCATGGGGATGGCCATGGCGGCGGCTCCAGTCGACGCAGCGGGGACGGTGGGGGCGGCGGTCCGGGTCAGGGCGGCGGTGAAGGGGTCCGCCTGCTTGCCCGCGGCGGGGTAGGCGGCGGCGTGCGCGGCCATCGCGGCGCGGGCTTCGGCGCTGTTGCGGCCCCAGGTGAAGGTCCGCAGCGGCATGGCGTAGTGGGTGGGGCGGACGCTCTTGCCGTCCAGGTAGGCCATGCCGGGGTAGTGGTCTTCCCACTCGTGCGGCTCGACGTCGGCCTTGCGCTGGCGGGAGGAGACGCCGTACTTGACGTCATCGGGGTCGCTCAAGCCGAAGCACATCTTGGCCATCTGCGAGCGGAAGATGGTGGGGATCTGGGTGTAGTCGGCGCGCTGCAGCGACAAGATCACGCTGCCGCCGGCCGAGCGGATCTCCTTGAGGATCTCGCCCAGCAGTTCCTCATCCTGGCCGCCGATCTCGTTGACGAGCTTGGCGATCTCCTCGATGTGCAGGTACCAGTAGGTCAGCCCGCAGCCGGGCTCCCAGTTGCTGTAACCGCGGCTGGCCAGCCACTTGGTGCGCTTGGGGATCTCGGCGTGGATGGCGCGGATCAGCTCCACCGCACCGGCCTTGGTGGTCTCGAACCGGTGCAAACCTTCCCGTAGCGGCCCCATGGTCTGGTCGTCCTTGCTGATGTCGATGGAGAACACCGCGGCGTCGCATCGGGTGATGATCTCGCCGATGATGTTCCACGCACCGCCGATGCTCTTGCCGGACCCGGTCATGCCCATGACCTGCAGGTGATGGCCCACGAACCGGTATTGCACGTCGTCGCCGTCCTGGTAAAGGCCGATGCGGAGCGGCTTGTCGATGGACGCGCCGGGATGGGAGGCGCCGGGCCAGGAAATCGGCCGGCGGATCGCGCGCGGGTCAGAGACGGTGATGTGCGCATGGTCGGCGCGGTCGTCATCGCGCGCCACGATCACACTGCCGGGCGGCAGCTGCATCCCTGATTCGATGCGGTCGGTGGCTTTGATGGCGTCGTCTGCGGTCTTCTCCCCAGGCGGCAGCTGCATCAGCCCCTTGACCTTGTGCGCGGTGACCTCGGTCGCCCGAACCCGGCTGCCCTTCAGACCGGCCTGTTCTTTGGCCCGGTTGAACAGCGACCCCAGCGCATCCCCGCCGTCGCCGTCGCTGTCGCCGCCGGTGTTGCGGATGACGGTGCGGATGTTCCACGACAGGGCCAGCGTGGCGCCGCCGAAGAACAGCGCACCGTTGACGACGGGTGCGTCCAGGCCGGTGATGGTGGCCGTGGTGAACCACACCGAGGCCGCGGCAGTGGTGGCGGTGGCGTGCAGACGGCCGATCAGCCGCCGCTGATGGGTGATGGCCCACGTCAGGCCAGTGAGCACGGTCGAGCCGAGAGTGCAGCCGACCGCGGCCCACGTCACCGCCGGCGCTTGGCCCCACGTGGCGTGAGAGATGGCGCCCGCGGCGGCTTCCAAACCGAGCACGGCCCACGGCGGGACCAGCACACCGACCTTGGACACAGCCGAGGCGGCCAGCCGATCCATGGTCGCGTCCTGCACCAGCTGTAGGGACTGGGTGGTCTTGCGGGCCATCACAGATCGACCTTCCCCTTGTAGTCGGAGCGCTTGGTGTCGCGCTTGCTCATGGCTTCGAGGGCTTCGAGGAACTCCTGTCGGAACTGCAGGTTGAACTTGACCGCCTCGGCTGAGATGCCCAGCACGACCTCACGCGCTTCGCGCAGGTGCCGGGTGACCCGCCAGGCGCGGGCGCGCACGTCCACGCCCAACAGCAGCGGGTGCCCCTTTAACTGGGTCATCGCCGACTCGGCGGCGGACTCGGCCGCGTCCAGCTCGCGGACCAGATCGTGCGCAAAGCGCTGGGTGGCGGTGGTGTAGGCGGTGATTTTCGCGGGGACCTTGCCGTGGAACTCGATGTTGGAAATCTCATCCAGCCGGGTCTGTCCAGTGCCCATGACCGCTCTCCTTTCAGGTCAGGCGTTGGGGATGAAGTGCTTGCGGTAGGTGCGGTGGAAGTTCTCGCCCTGCTCGGCCAGCGCGGCGGCCAGCACCTGAGCGCGCTTGAGCCGCTTGGCCACCCGGCGGGCGCGAACCTTGGAGTCCAGGCCGAACAGCAGCGCATGACCCTTCATGCTCGACATCGCGGCCTCGGCGTCGACGGCGGCGATCTCCAGCTCGGTGCCCCACCGCTCGGCCAGCCCGGTCAGCTGCTTGCCGTAGGCGTGGAAGGCGGCTCCCAGCGAGCCGGTGAACTCGATGGTGGACAGCTCGGTGATGTTGCGGCGACTCATGGCCATACCTCCTGGTCGGGGTCGTCGATCACTTCGGCGTCGATGGCGTCGGCCGCGCCGGTCCGCCATTCATCGGCGATCACTTCGGTCAGGCGGCGCAGTACCGGCGTGATCGGGGGCAGGCCCAGTAGCGCGGTCAGCCACGCCTCGGCGGCGGTGATCAGCAGCACCAGCACGGCCAGCGCCCCCCGTATGGCGTTGCGCAGCCGCTCCCACATCTGTGCCTGTTGCCGGGCGCGGGCGGAGCCGGTGGCGGAGACGGTTTTCACCATGCGGGTCATGCGGCACCCCCGCTCAGGGCCGCCTGGACCCGAGCGGCGACGGTGGTGCCGCACCCCAGCGCGCGGCGAATCTTGTGGACGCCCGGGGAGGAGGGCAGCTGCCCGGCGGCGATCAGCTGCCGCACCCGCTCGGCCAGGGCCTCGATGTCGGCCCGGTCGGGGGTGTACCGGCTGTACTCGCCACCGTCCCCGGTGGAGGCATCCCCGCTGATAGACGGGGTGGTACAGGCGCCGGTACCCCCCTCAGCGGGCAACGCCCCCAGCACCGCCCACAGCGTCGGCAGGGTCCACACGGCGACCACCGCGGCGACCGGGCCAAGGCTGTGCACGATCAGGCCCAAGGCGACCTTGTCCAGGGTTCCGTGTCCGTCGACGAGCGCCGGCCAGCAGTTGAGGATGAGGGTCAGCCCGAGTAGCAGCGCCTCGATGCGGGTCAGCTTGCGGCCCTCGGGGCTCTTGCGGTCGACCACATGGCCGCGCATCGCGGCGTACGCCTGGACGCTCACGGCCGCCAGGAGCGGCAGCGACAGGGCGGGCTCGACGCCGAACGCCGCCCACCAGCCGATCGACCCGTCTTTGAGGTTGAGGCCGGTGGCCACCGACGCCTGCACGCCGATGGAGGAGACCCCCAGCGCGATGCACGCGGCGGTCATCGTCATCGCGGTCGTGACCTTGCGGACCTTGGCGTCCCGCCAGGCCAGCGCGTCCGGGTCCTGGGCCAGGGCATGCAGCCGGGCGGCCTCGGCGACTTTGGTACGGCGCTTGCGGACCTTGGGCGTGTCGACCAGCAGTGGCGCGTCGTCGTCTTGCAGTTCGACCAGGCGGTGAGCCTCGGCGACCCGGGCCCGCAGGTCGCGGACCCGCCGCGTCTCGCCCTCCTCGGCGATGTCGGCGGGGGCCGGCACGGTCGGGGCGTGGTCGGCGGTGTAGCGCTCCAGCTCGGCCAGGCCGCGGGCAACCTCGTCCGGGTCCGGGGTCGGAGTCGCGGTGTTCATCGGCCGACCTCCATCCGGCGCGAGAACCAGCGGCGGCGGGGCTGCTGCTGGGCGCGAATCGCCTCGGCCAGCTCCCGCACCGCAGCGGCAACCTCGGCCACCTCGGTCCGCACATCGGCGACGGAGTTGGAGACGTCCACCAGGTCCGCCGGCTGCACGGTCGTGGGCAGAGCGTCGGTCAGGTCCCGCACGGCCCTGGTGATGCCCATGACGTCCGGGCGCGGGTCGCTGACCCGGTGGAGTCCGGCGCTGATCTCGGCCAGCCCCTGCTGCAGGGTCAAGACCGCGTGCCCGATACCGACCGCGGCGTCGCGCAGGGCCTCGGCGCGGTAGTCCACGGTGCGCGGGTCCGCCGCGTACAGGTGAGTTTCGTGGGCGGCGTCGGACAGGTACTCGCGCGCCTGGTCAGTGTGAGTCGTGGTGCTCATCAGCCCTTCACCACCTTCAGCGACGCGGGCAGGGCGTTGGGCTCAGCGGAGAAGAACATGACGTTGGAGCCCTGCAACTCCGGCCCGGCCTGGTCGATCGCCCAGGACAGCAGGCCCTCGCGGGTCGAGCCGGGGCCAGCGGTGACGGTCCGGATGATGGTGGCCTGCCGGAATCCGCTGCCGTAGGGCTTGGACAGGGTCAGGACGACGAGGAACTCCATCACCAGATCACCGCCTCGGTGTCGGCCAGCTCGCACGCCGTGCAGGTGAAGCCGAGCGCAGTGGTGGGGGCGGGGGTGCGCTGCCACAGCAGCGCCCAGCGCAGCCGGCGGGCCGGGCGGCCGGCGGCTAAGTTACGGCGCCGGGCGCGCGCGCTGGGGTGACCGTCGAAGACCCATCCGATCAGCCGATACCCGGCCGGTTCGTCGACCAGGTCGGCCAGCGCCGCGGCGACCAGGCGCCGGCCAGGCAGCCCGGCGGCCTCCAGCAACCGCACCGCGTGGGTGTCGGCGTCGTACTCCTGCAGCCGCTCCCGGCGGGCACCGGCCAAAGCCGCAGCCAGCACGACGCAGACCAGAACAGCCAGGACCGGCAGGGGCAGCCGCACAACCAAGCCGCCCAGCAGCGCGGCCTTGGACAGCCAGACCGGGTTACGCCAGAACGGCCGGGTATCGCCGTGGTCGAGGGCGTGATGGGCGATCTCGTGAGCCAGCACGCCATACAGCGGCAGCGAGCCCGAGTCGGTCAGCAGGTCGGCGCCCAGAGCGATCCGCGGGGCGCGGTCGCAGCGGCTCCTGGCAGCTTCGGCATTGTTGCCCAGGTCGGGGCTGACGCGGATCAGCAGGCCGGGCAACTGCGCGCAGTGGCGCAGCGCGCACACCAGCTCAGCCAGGCCCGGCAGGTCGGCAGGGCCGTCGTTGGGGACGGCGGGGATGGGGGTGGACGTGATGGTCATGACGTGGCCTCCTCAGCTTCCGGCGTAGGAGCGGATCAGGGAACGGCACATCCGGCAGCCGTGCAGGCAGCGGGCGCCGTGGACGGGACAGCGCTGCACCTGACGGCCGGTAGTGCTGCCGCAGCGGCGACAGCCGATGGCACTGTTGGAGCGGGAACGGCAGTCGGGGCAGGAGAAGCGGGCCATCACGCGGCCTCCCGCTCGGTGTCGATGCCGGCGGCGGGACTGAGCGACAGCGCGCGGATCTTGCGGGCGGACAGGCCCGCCCACACGCCCTCGCTGGGGCAAATGGCCATGGCGTAGGCCAGGCACTCGGCCAGGGCCGGGCAGCGGGCGCAGATCTTCTTGGCCTTGCGCTCGCGCCGGCGCTTGGCCTCGTCGCCTTCGACCTCGAACGCGTCCGGGCCGGTGAACAGGTGCGCGTCGGTCAGCTCGCAGACCGGGCCGGCGGCCAGCATCGCCGTACGCAGCTCTGCGGCAGGGATGCGGTTAAGGTCGAGGCGCCTCATCGCGTGCCCCCGTTTCCGGCGGCGTTCGGGCGGTGGAGCGGGCAGGGGTAGGGGCCGGAGCCGGGGTTCCAGATCTGGCCGTTGCGGCAGTCCGACGTACACACGTCTGACTTGGCCGGGGTGGACGGGCGGGTCATGATGAGGTGTCTCCTTCTGCGAGGGAGTCGAGGGGCGGCCCGTGTCTTGGCGGATGAGGGCCGCCCTGCTTTACGTCCTTGACAGCGCTACTTCTAGCGCAACTATGAGCGCTAGAAGTAGCGCTGTCAATAGCGCAACGAGTTAGTTACGCTTTGATCAGTTGGCTTCTACGTACGGACTCGGAGGGACACGTGGGCAACTGGCCCGCCGTGGCGAAGGTGATCAACGAACGCATGACGACGCTCGGCCTGACACAGAAGAAGCTTGCGGAGGTCTCCCGCGTTTCGACTGCCACCCTTCGGCAGATCCAGCACGGACAGGACAAGAACCGTCAGCCGGCCGTACTGACAGCCATCTCTCGCGCGCTCGATCTCCCTGACGGCTACCTTCAAGAGGTCGCAGACCAGGGCCGGGCGTCCGCTGTCACATCTGGCGAGTCGGCCACCGTCGTAGAACTCAGAGAGCAGCTCGCGGACCTCCGCGAGCGAGTTGCATCGATCGAGAGCCGCCTGAATCAGATTCGCTCGGACTGACCGAGACTCTGTGACTGTCCTCACAGCACCTAGATTCGCGATCACGCTGCGCTGATTCCAGATGACGGGAAGGACACGGAGGGACACGCGTCATGTCCATAGAGGACAGCCAGACAGCGAAACGCCTCGTACCGAACAATGTCCTCATCTCAAAACGGAAGGCCAAGGGCTGGAGCCGCCTCCGAGCGGCCCGCGAGCTTGAACGGGCTGGATTGCATCGTGGTCTCAGCGTCCCTGACCCCGATGCGATCGAGAAGGCGGTCTACCGGCACGAGACGGGACGAGCCATCTGCCGTGACCAGCTCTACATTGAGCTGTACTGCCTGGTATACGACGCAACTCCTCATGAACTATTCGGCGACGTCGAGCCGACGACGCCGGCAGCCGATACCTTCGGCGTCCGCTCCCACAAGTTCGTGTGTGCCTACATCGGAGCCGACCAGGCCGCGGCACTCGCGGAGCGCGGAATAGTTGCGCAAGCCGAACCTCAATCCGGACTTGAGTGCCATGTGAGCGCCGCAGTTCCCGCAGATGGCGAATGCCGTCTCTACGTGTGGCCGTTCGGTGTGGCCATCCTCCATCTCTGCGAGGACATCAAGTTCACCAACATCGCAAATCTGGCCATGTGGCGCCGGCGGTCATATCTTCAAAATCTGGACTGGGCTTCTGGATATCTCTCAGGACTCAGCGGGAAAACCGTCGAAGCGACCTACGTCCTCAGTCTCTATTGGCTGCATTCGCCCATGTGGTCCGGGACGGAACTCGACACGGCGACGCGCATCATTTCCACACCCCGCGTCCTCTTGGAACGGGACTCCGAAGAGAGTGAATCTTCCCTTGGTCACGCCGAACTAGTCGAGCGTGCGCTATTCGCAGAAGGATTCAACCACTCAGAAATCATCCCGTTCGGTATCAAGGGAATCTCCATCGGTTACGCCTCATGGTCCGGAGTCGTCTACTGCCCGCTGGCCCCACGCCGCGCCCTCGCCGAAGATGAACTAGTAAGCACCGAGTTGGCCACACAAGCCGTGTGGGCCTACTGTCAACACATCAACGGGCAGATTGAGCAGGGCAAGGACCCCGAGGCGCCTGAACCGTACGGCTGGCGCTTTCTCCGGGGGGTACGGTCCCGCTTGACCAACGCTCGTCCCCAGGAGACGGGGCAACATCGCTCCATGCGAGCCGCCATACTAGACACGAGTGGCCTTATTGACCACCTCACACAAGCCGTAGACATTCTTCGCGAGACCAGTGAGAGGTAAGTCCCGTGATCAATAACTCAGCGGTTCTCGTTGTCGTTGACGTACAGAACGGCTTCGTCCGAGAAGAGTCCGCCTACGTGGTCCCCGTTATTACTGACCTCGTACGGCGATGGCAGGCATCCGGCGGCGACGTCGTTTTCACTCGCTACCTGAACTACATGGGCAGCAACTTCGAGAAGCTTTTTAATTGGTCCAAGCTCATGGAATCACCAGAGATCGACATCGTTCCCGAGCTTGCGCCATACACAGAAAAGGCGACGGCCGTCATAGACAAGACCATCTACAGCCTCTTCAACGAGGAAGGAACCGCCCTCGTTCGGGAGCATGGATGGACTGATCTCTATGTATGTGGGATCGCTACAGAAAGCTGTGTACTGAAGACGGCTGTGGATGCCTTCGAGCTTGACCTGACCCCGTGGCTCATCGAAGACGCATCGGCCAGTCATGCCGGACAGATCGCCCACGATGCCGGAGTGCTCGTGACGGCTCGCTTTATCGGCCCCAATCAGATCATTAAAGCTGCCGATATCCCATGGACCAAACTTGCGGCGAGTGCGCAACAGGAAATCATTTGATTATCTCGAACGCTTTCGCCTCGAAGAGTTAAGATTCATCTCTTTAATCATCATTTTTGCGCGCAAGTTAAGGTTAGCCAGACTTCCGACAGGTATGCGCGACGATGGCCCTATCAATATACTTAAAGGCTCTACCTCATTTTTGATAACATCCCACCTGCCCGCACCTAGCCCCTTAACGAACCCCTGCATACTTCCTAAAACTTGATCGTGATAGCACGCCTTTTCTGCAAACATCTCAGCGTACGGAATTGCATGATTTTTTAGATAATCGCCAAGATAGTCCTTGTGCACAAAATCTATTGCCCAAACCTTCCCTTGCTCCGCAAGAATTCGAGGCTTATCAGAAGGCTCATTTCGGAGAACTCGAACCCAAGGCACAGGAGACGCTTCGCCCTCCCCTGCTGTTGGATCAATGGAGATCATCGGAGCATCCAATACCGCTAAGCAAATGGTGAGGCGCGCATCAAACCAGAATGCGGTTTTAGGCGGAGTGCACATCCTTTCGAAATGCTGCACTGCACTCACCAACGGGAAGACCGTGCTGCTATAGGCTTCGCTGCCTGACAGCTCAACTTCCTTTCCTCGCCTAACACATTTACTGAAGATACTTGAGCATAATGCATTAGTGACGAAACTATGATCATCCATGCCCAGCACTTCAGAAACAGAGAATTTCCAAGTAGACCGATCATCATCGGTCTCAACTTGTACCCATTTGTTGGATAGCCCGAAAATAAATGGAAATTCCAGAGCAATGCGAGGGTTGTTGCGAAAAAACACATACGGCATATCGGATTTTTTGCATTCGATTATTAGAGTGAGATGCGGACGTATTCGACTCTCTTCTGAAGGTAGATTCCTGAGTTGAATGTTCGCCCGGATATCTATCGTTCGCGGTTGAGCAGAATTCTGATCCAAATACGACCATTCATCCTGCACGTCGAATCCCATTGAATTAAGCAGCGTCGCTACCTCTGTCTGCAATGGATATCCGGACATCTTTGCAGCCTTTTGTATTTGGTCAAGAGTGATTCCGCTCCTGAGGGACTCCCAGCCATTTTCCTGCATTTTCACGATCCTTAAAATCAAATAACAATCACTTGTTTGGTGATGGACGCGACCGCTTCGTTAGTGATGCCGACCACCCTAACTACTGCCGCTCTCAGGGTCCACCCGCCCCTAAGCCATAAGTGCTCTTCTACCCTAAAGAGGGATCGTCGCGCTTCCTTTTTCGAGAGATCCAGCACTCCAGATTCGACATGACTTGGATCCGTCAGAGACGCCGTGACGCCCTGGCCCTTCCCAATGGCTTCCCGAATGGCGAGAGGCAGACAGGGAGCGATGACGTCTCCGCAGGTAAACAAGGTGTACCTCTCCGATAGCACTCTTGACTTCTAATCCGACGGTCGCAGGTTCGAATCCTGCAGGGCGCGCCACCAAGACCAGGTCATCTCCATGCTGACCTGGTCTTTTGCATGTGTACGGCTCGCACCGCTCATGCAGCCGCAGGCAGTCGGATGCAGCCGTACGCCAGTGGTCGCGGAACATACGCGGAATGCTCCAGGGCGCGTTTCCGCAGGTGGGGTCGGGGATTCCGGAGGCGTGCGGAACGATTCCGGGGCCGGAACGACGAAGGACCCCGAGGGGTCCCGGGGTCCTGTCGGTGCGCGGTGTCGATGTCATGCGGCGAGTGCGTCCAGGATGCGCTGGTTGGCCACGTCTCGTTGGCCCTCGATGCACTTGGCGTAGACCTTGAGCATCACGTCCACTCCGTGGCCTGCCCGTTCGGCCGCTTCCGGCGCGTGGACTCCGGCGTTCAGCCATAGGGAGACCGCCGCGTGCCGCAGGTCGTACGGCCGAGCCGCCAGAGGCGAGGCGACCTGATCGGGCTGCTGACGCCGGTCGAGCGCAAGAACGGCTGGCAGTTGGCCGAGGCAGCAGGCGACGACGGCCCGGAAGGGATGCGGCGGTTGCTGAACTCCTACGCCTGGGACGCCGATGCGGTCCGCGACGATCCGCGGGCATACGTGGTGGAGAAACTCGGTGACGCCGACGGGGTGCTGATCGTCGATGAGACCGGGTTCGTCAAGAAGGGCGACCGATCGGCCGGGGTGCAACGGCAGTACTCGGGCACGGCCGGCCGGATCGAGAACTGCCGGCTGGGCGTGTTCGTCACCTACGCCTCACCACGAGGGCGGGCGTTGATTGACCGGGAACTGTATCTGCCCACGTCATGGCTGGCCGATCGGGAGCGCTGCGCCCGGACGGCGATCCCGGATTCGGTTGCCTTCGCCACCGAACCGGCCATCGCGCGCACCATGCTGGAGCAGGCGCCGGCGGCCGGAGTGCCCGCCCGCTGGATCACCGCTGATGAGGCATACGGCGGCGATTACAAGTTCCGCAGTTTCTGCGAGCGGCACGGGATGGGATATGTGGTGGCCGTGCCGTGCAGCCAGAGTGCCGGCCTCGGGCCCGGTGGCAACCTGCGTGCCGACAGCCTGGCTGCTGACGCCCCGCCCGAGGCGTGGAAGCGGTTGTCGGCGGGAACGGCACCGAGGGGGCCCGACTGTATGACTGGACGCTGGCCACCTTGCCGTGGGACGTCGAGCCGGGCTTTGGCCGCTGGCTGCTGATCCGCCGCAGCATCACCAAGCCTGAGGAGCTGGCCTTCTACTTCATCTATGGCCCGCACGACACCACCTTCGCCGAGCTGGTGCGGATCGCCGGCACCCGCTGGGCCATCGAGGAATGCTTCCAGCAGGCCAAGACCGAGACCGGCTTGGACCACTACCAGGTCCGCCGCTATGACGCCTGGTACCGGCACATCACCTTGGCGATGTTCGCCCACACCTATCTGACCGCCACCGCGGCAGGCCTCCCAAAAGCCCTGACGGCTTTATCCCCCTCAGTCCCGGCGAGATCCGCCGTCTGCCGGCACACCTGACCCACGCCCTGACCTTCGCCCGCCCGATCGAGCGCATTCTGGCCTGGTCTCATCGCCGAAGGCTCTACCAGCACCGCGCCCGTACCAGCCACTATCAACGGCGACACCCCCTACACAACGAAATGTTGTTGTAGTACTAAGAGCGATACGGCCATGCTCCCGCGGACCCCGTTCCGGGAGCCGACTTGGGAGCCAGCAGACCGCATGGCAGCGCACCGAGCTGGACGGATATGAACAGGCGGTTTGTGTGCGACCTGCGCGGCGAACCGATCTGAACGCCCTTGGACATCATTTGTGGACCTACGGATTAGAAGGTTAGGCCGTGCCACTCGCGTGCCCGTACGGGCGGTCACCAAGGGGGATCACGAGAACTGGCGGAGAGAGCCCTGTCCGCTCTGACCTGGAGCGCAGCACGTCAGCAGATCTCATACCGCAGTCTTCCAAACTGGTGAACAGCGACCGCGTGACAGCCGATCCGACCGGGTCCTCCTAAACTGCGGAAATGATCGAGTTGAGTTCACGGGAGCGTACACAGCCGCCGCCGCCTCACATGGTGTGGGAGAGTCTGGCCGCCCCTCGGCGACCTGGCGGACGGCAGTGGCTGGACCTGCACTCCGATGAAGTCGAGCCGCGTACCCTCCGGGCGGTGGAGCCGGAACTCGTGGTCTGGTCGTCGTTGTGGCCGGAAAGGCCCCATGACGAGATCCGGTTCGACATCCAGCCGACCAAGGACGGCGGGTGCTCACTGCGCTGGACGCTGCTGACACCTGCGGAAGCTCCGGAACAGGCTGTGATCGATCGTCTGCGTCACCGGCTCAACTTCCTGATCAATGCCCAGCTCCGGTTCTCCTTCGGGCAGTGAGGGCTCTCGGCGGACGCGTACTGCAACAGAGGCACACGACGGCTCACATCCACACCCGTCCAGCACCGTTCAAGACCGGGTTGCGAGCCGCCGATCATGGCCGGGATGGTCCTGATAAGGAAGCGATCAGGCCGTCAAGGGAGCCTTGGCCGTACAGCCATGAATACAGCCAAGGGGATGAACGACGGCGGAACTCGGCGAACGTGACCACGTCCACGGACAACGCGCCCGCAGGTCAGCACCCCGAACCGCGATCGAATCGACTTCTTTTAATCCGACGGTCGCAGGTTCGAATCCTGCAGGGCGCGCTTCAACGAACTGGGCGGACTCCCCCATCTCCATGATCGGGGAGCCTGCCCAGTTGCATTTCCAGTTGCGGTTGTCATGGCTCCGACGCAGTCAGCCGTCCCACAGCGCCCGCCTCATCCGCGCCACCGCCTCGCTGGCGAGGATCTCCGTCACGTGCGTGTAGCGCTTGGTCGTGGTGAGTCGGGAGTGGCCGAGGGGCACCTGAACCACCCGGATATCCATACCTTGCTCCAGGACCAGCGTCGTGGCCGGTAGGCGATTAGAGATCCTCGGCGTGCTCTGTCAGCGGCACCTGGGATGGTTGGCGCCATGGTCTTCTTCGTCTATCGCAGCTTCTACGAGGGGCCGCTCGGCAAGCTGGTGCGGCACTTTCCCGATGCCACCGTGCTCGACTGGTTCCGCGGGGTGTGGGACGACGCTGGGGCAGGCGACGCCTACGAGTGGATCGAGTGTGAACTCGGAGCAGACGTCTACGGCCTCAATATGATCTTCGAGACCGGACTGCCCGCTCCCGAGAGCATGCAGGAACTGCGCGAGCTACTGGAGAAGCACCTCTACGTCGAGCAGGAGCTGCGGGTCGACGAGCACAGCGTGCGGGTGCTCACCGATGATGACGAGGTCGACCTGGCCTACTTCTTCGTCGACGACGCCCTCGTGGCGGCCGAGCCCGATCGCTGGGCCTACCTCCTGCATGAGGGCTGGGAGTTGCCCGAGACCTCCCATCACGCCTCCGCCGGCCATATGTTCATCCCTCCAGTGCCGGTCGGGGCGCTCATGCCCGCACCGCCGGGTGGCGAGGGGGTGACCTACGCGGTCGTGCTGACCTTCTACGCGAGCATTGACAGCATCGGCCGGTGCCCGCCGCAGTCGTTTCCGGGTGTACGGCTGCCGCAGCTCGCGGCGGCTCTGCGGGCGGCCGACGTCAGGCTCGACGAGTGGCCTCTGGAACTGCTCGCCCTGCGCGCGCTGGTGGCTCCCGGCGAGAGTGAGATCAGGCCCGCGCTGGAGCGCTGCAACCGGTGGCCGGCCTTTGAAGAGGAGGTACCCGAGACGTATGGCGCTCATCCGCAGGCGCACGAGACCGCTCTACGCCGGCTGGAAGGGTTCGAGCCCTCCAGGGGCCGTGATCCGGACCGCACACTCATCCGGCAGGGGGAGCACGTGGCCCAGATGTCGATCCATATGGACGACTCCTTCGGCTACCGACAGTGGTTCTTCTTCGACGACGTCTGGGCCGCCGCTCACCCCGATCTGGCCGCCTCCCTGATGCACTACGGCGCTCACTGGGATCCCCGCTGTCCGCGCGGCCACGGCTATGCCGAGGAGTGCCCCTGACGGCGCAGCACTGGGGAAGGCATGGTCGACGGGCTCACTGAGCGCGGGCGAGAGGGGCGCTTGGTTCTCGCCTTGCCGTCTGCGGCTCGGAGAGGGAAGAGAAAAGATCCGGAACATGTGCGGAACGCCCATTCTTCTCCGGGGAAGATCCCATGGGATTGCAGCAAGTCAGCGCACTGCCAGACCGAGAAACAGCGTTTCACTTCTCATCCGACGGTTGTGAATTCGGATCCTCCAGAGCTCCCGTTCCGCAGCGATGGTCAGCAGGCCAGGGATCCGCCGGCAACACCACGCGATCGGTCCCGACTTCGAACCCGAGCACTGGATGGTCCGGGTCACTCTCTGGTGACA
Source organism: Streptosporangium minutum (assembly GCF_002149035.1). GTDB lineage: Bacteria > Actinomycetota > Actinomycetes > Streptosporangiales > Streptosporangiaceae > Streptosporangium > Streptosporangium minutum. The sequence goes on along the minus strand of NZ_NGFP01000148.1, from coordinate 724 downwards.
TCAACACCGGCTTGCCCAGCTTTCGCCCGATCGTCACGAAGAACCCGCACAGAAGGTTCAGCCGTTCCTGCCCCTGCAGCTCCCGCAGATCGATATCGAAGTCGATCGTGTCCTCCGACAGGAAGCGGAAGATCGCCGGCACATCAGGAGCCGGCCAGATTCGCAGGCTCGGGCAGTCCGCATCCGCAGGCAGGGACAACACCTGCTCGGCGCGGGGCAGCGGCATCACGATGTCGCCCTCGGAGTACTCGCTCCTCCACCCCTGGGCCTCGATCAGATCAAGGACTACCTGCCAGTCGCCGACCAAGGTGTCCGTAACCCGTACATCTGGCAGGGTCCTCATCAGATCAGGGTCGAAGAAGCTTCTGACCTCATCCCACAGCAGATCCGGCATCCTGCCATGCTGCCCGTTGAAGGAAGCCGGTCGGGGGCTCCCCCCTGAACGTGGACACCGAATTCAGGCGGCGAGCTTCAAGCTACCTGCAGCTTTCTCGTAATCGACCGGGCTGATCTGGCCGAGGCGGGAATGCCGCCTGACCGTGTTGTATCGGGTGATCCAGCCGAACACGGCCAGGCGGGCTGCTCGGGCATCGGGCCAGTGGCGCGCCCCCTGCAGGATCTCGCGTTTGAGGGTCGCGTTGAACGACTCGGCCGCCGCGTTGTCGGCGCTGGTTCCGACCTCCCCGCGCGAGCGGGTGACCCCCAGCCTGTGACAAGCCCCCGC
>NZ_NGFP01000147.1 GCF_002149035.1 Streptosporangium minutum | reverse complement strand
CTCCCCGCCCGCGCCGCCACGCCGGACCGCTCGTCCGCCGGCGTCACGAGCTCGGACGCGCCTTTCGGGTCCCGCATCTACTCGGACTTCGCCGTCGCGGTGATGGCCTGCGCGACCTGCTCAGGGGTCTTCCGGCCCGCGATGAGCTCGGCCACGCTGTCGTTGACCTCCTGGCCGACGGCCGGAGGGTAGGCCTGGTCGAGGTAGAGCTGGAACCCGGTCGCCGATGCGAGTGTCCTGGCCACCACCGCGAGGTTCGGGTCCTTCACCGCGTCCTCGGCGCCCTTGACCACCGGCAGGACCGCTCCCGACGCCACCGCCTCACGATGGTTGCCGGCCTGGGAGAGAAACTTCAGGAAGTCGACCGCCTCGGCCGGGGCGTCCTGCCCGACGGCGTATCCACCACCGCCGCCGAAGGCGTCCGTGACCAGGCCTTTGCCGCCGTCGACCGCGGGGAAGGGGAAGAAGCCGAGGTCGTCGCCGAGGTCCTTGCCGGCTTCCTTCTGCACGACCGGCGCCCACTGGCCCATCAGCTCCATCGCCGCCTTCCCGTTGCCCATCGTCGCGGCCTGCCCGTCCGGGGTGTTGTAGCTCGCCCCGAGGAAGCCCTTCTGGAACGGGGCGAGGTCGACGAGCTCCTTGAGGCGCCGGCCGGCCTCGACGAAGCCGGGCCCGCCGAACTCGTGGTCGGCCGCGGCCTGTTCGAGGGCGTCCAGGCCCGCGATCCGCATGGCGAGGTAGGCCCAGTAGTAGTGGCCGGGCCACTTCTCCTTGCCGGCCAGGGCGATCGGGGTGACACCCGCCGCCTTGAGCTTCCCGACGTCGTCGAGGAGCCCGCTCCAGGTGGTCGGCGGCGCCGTGATGCCGGCCTTGGCGAACAGCGCCTTGTTGTACCAGAAGCCCACCATGCCGATGTCGGCCGGGACCGCGTAGGTCCTGCCGTCGAACTGGTAGGCCTGCAGCGAGGCCGGGGTCATCGTGCCGATCCAGGGGGCGACCTCGTCGGAGACGTCCTTCGCCAGCCCGGCGTCGACCTGCTGCTTCAGGACGCCGCCGCCCCAGGTGGTGAAGATGTCGGGTGTCTTGCCCGACTGGTTGAGCGTCGTCAGCCGGGCCTTGTATGCCTCGTTCTCGATGGGGACGTTCTTGATGACGACGCCGGGGTGGAGCGCCTGGTACTCCTTGACCTTCTCCGCCCAGATGGACTTGAGCGGCTCCGTGGTCACGATGTTCCACCACTCGACGGTGACCTTCGCCCCGGCCCCCGCGCCCGCCTCCTGTCCGCCTCCGCCGCAGCCCCCGAGGAGGAGTACGGCCGCCGCCAACGTCACCACACTTCGCCGACCCAACGACATCACAGTGGTTCCCTTCCTCATCGTCCGAGGTCGATCGTCCGAGGTCGTCCGGGCCTGTGCCGCGCCGCGCGGCGGCTCCGGCCGTCGGCCGCCCGGTTCCGGCATGTCCGCGCGGACGCCCGGGTACGCGCCACGTCGTTACCGCGGACCTCTTTACGAAAGTTTCGATATATAGCCGATACTTTCTATTGATGGCGCCGAGGGTACATGGGCTTTCCAACTGGATCAACGGGCGTCGTCGAGAAGTTACGAGGATCGTCCGGACCGGATGTCGAGAACCACACGGGGGGAGCCATTGACGAGCTCAGCGGGGGTATCCACGTCGCGGAGGCCCAAAAGGTCTCGCGGAACTTATGAAACTTTCAGAAAGTGAGTGACCTCATGCGCCAACCGCGCAAGGACCTGCCCACTCCGGTGCCGCCGCTCCCCACCCTCGTCGTCAGCGGACGGAGCGGATCTTCGTGACCAGGAGGGCGCCGAGCAGGACCAGGGCGGCGGAGGTCAGGTAGAGGGCGGGGTAACCGCCGGAGCCGGCCACGATCGGCCCGGCGACGACCGGCCCGAGGACCTGGGGGCCGGAGTTGGCGATGTTGATCACACCGAGATCCTTGGCCCGGCCGTCCGCGGCGGGCAGGACCTGGGTGACCAGGGCGTTGTCGACGGACAGGTAGACGCCGAAGCCGACGCCCAGGACGGCGGCGGCGACGAGCGCCACCGGCCACAGCGGCCAGAGCGCCAGCATCACCGCCGGAACCGTGCTGATCAGCCCGGAGACCGTGACGAGCAGTTTGCGGCGGCCGAGCCGGTCGGAGACGACGCCCGCCACGACGGTGGTGAGGACCACGGTCGCGGTGTACAGCAGGATCAGCAGCAGCAGACCGTCCTCGGCCTTCTCTCCGGGGAAGAGCCGCTCGTAGCCGACCGCGTCGGTGAGGAAGTACAGCAGGTAGAGCGTGGCGATCGCGTTGCCGAGCTGCATCAGGAAGCGGGTCGCCCATGCCCAGAAGAAGTCGGGGTGGGCGCGGGGGCTGATCCAGAAGCCCCTGAGGAAGGCCCCGAGGTCGAAGGGCGGCTTGGCGGTCAGCCGCGGATCGGAGGTGGTCAGGACGAAGGGCAGAACGCAGAGCGGGATCAGCGCGGCGATCAGCAGGTATCCGGACTCGACGGTGGTGACGACCGTCGTGACGAGGACGACGGCCAGCACCACGCCCAGCGACTGCGGTATCCCGACCCAGCCCGACACCTCCCCCCGCTGGCCGGTCGGCACGTGGTCGGGCACCCCCGCGGTGAGCGAGGCCTGCATCGCGTTGAGCCCCGCCTGCACGAGGCACCAGCCGATCACCATCCCGAGGAGCGTGCCCTGCTCCGCCAGGAAGACCATGGCGCCCGCGCCGAGCAGCGCGCCCGCCAGCGTCCACGGGTGCCTGCGGCCGAACCGCCCGGACGTCCGGTCCGACAGGGCCCCGGCGACCGGGTTGAGCAGCATCGCCACCGCGGCGCCCACCCCGGTCACCACCGCCAGCGCCGTCTCCTTGCCTCCCGGGTCGACCTGTGCCACCTGCGAGGGAAGCAGCACCTGGAGCGGCCCGAAGTAGCCCATCCACAGGGCGAGGTTGGCCAGCGAGATACCGGCGACCCACCACGGCCCCACCCTGCGGGTCGGTTCGGCGAGGGCCGCCGGCAGCTCGGGAGGGGGCTGGACAGCGCTCATGGTGCCTCGCACTCCGTGACTCACGGTTTCGAACCAAGCGCCCGACAATGTGAGGCGTGCACGGATGCTACGCCGTACGCCCCCCTCGTGACAGCCCCCGGCATCACATGATCACAACAGTCCTCCGTCCGCCGTGATCTCCCGCGCCGCCGGCTCCGGCCGCACCGGGCGACGAGGCCGTCTCAGGGAGATTCGGTGCCCGCGAGCAGGTCCATGGCCTCCTCTTCGGTCAGGCCGGCCAGTTCCTCGATCAGCAGGTCCTCCACCGCCTCGGCGAGGGCGGCGACGGTGGTCCGGGCGAAGATCGTCCGGATCGGGACCTCGACGCCGGTGGCCCGCCGGATCCGGGCGGCCACCCGGGTCGCCAGCAGGGAGTGGCCGCCCAGCGCGAAGAAGTCGTCGAGGACGCCGTACGGGCCGGCGCCGAGCAGCTCGTCCCAGATCCCCGCCACCAGCCTCTCCGCGTCGGTGCGCGGCAGGACCCGCCCGGCCTCCGGAGCGGTCACCGGCTCGGGGAGCGCGGCCCGGTCGACCTTGCCTCCCCTGGTGAGGGGCAGCGTCTCCAGCCGGACCCAGGCGGTCGGGACGAGCTGGCGTGGAAGCGTCCGTTCCAGGTGGGCGCGGAGGTCGGCCGGGTCGGCGGCGCCGGTGACGTAGGCGAGGAGTTCCCCGCCCCGCCCGGTGACGAAGGCCTGGCCCACTCCGGGGTGGGCGAGCAGGTGGCTCTCCACCTCGCCGGGCTCGATCCGGAAGCCCCTTATCTTGAGCTGGCCGTCCAGCCGCCCCAGGAACTCCAGCCGCCCGTCGGCGCGCCACCGCGCCCGGTCTCCCGTCCGGTAGCGGCGTGCTCCCAGCCCGCCTGCGGGATCGGGGACGAAGGCGGCCGCGGTGAGGGCGGGCCTGCCGAGGTAGCCGCGGGCCACCCCGGCCCCGCCGATGACGAGCTCCCCGGTCGCCCCGGGAGGCAGGGGCTCGCCCCGCCCGTCGAGCACGTGGACCGTGGTCGCGCCGATCGGGCGGCCGATCGGGGGACGTTCCAGAGCCGCCTCCGCCCCGAGGTCGGCGGCGGTGGCGATCACCGCCGCCTCGGTCGGGCCGTAGGTGTTGACGAGCCGGACGCCGTCGCCGAACCTGCCGCGCCACCGCCCGACCGCCGCCGCGGAGACCTGCTCGCCGCCGAGGATCACCAGGCGGAGCGAGGGCGGCCAGACGATCTCCTCCAGCTCCTCGACCAGCGAGTGCCAGTAGGCGGTCGGCAGGTCGAGCACGGTGACCCGCCCGCCCGGGGGCGAGGCCAGCAGGTCGGGCAGGGTCGCCGCGCCGTCGGGGAGCAGCACCAGCGTCGCCCCGGCGGCCAGCGTGGGGAAGACCTCCTCGACATGGGCGTCGAAGCTGAGCGAGGCGAACTGGACGACGTGGTCGGCCGGGGTCAGCCCGTAGTCCGCGCGCATCCACCGGACCCGCGCGGCGACCGCGCCGTGCTCGACCAGCACGCCCTTGGGCACGCCGGTGGAGCCGGAGGTGGTGATGACGTAGGCGCCCGCCGCGGGGTCACCGGTCCACCCGGGATCACCGGCCGTACGGCCGGCCTCCGGGCGATCGACGGCCGTACGGCCGGCTGCCGGGCGGCCGGGTTCCCCGGAAGCGGCGGCCGTACGGCCCGCAGGACCACCGGGACCACCGGGACCACCGGGACCGTCGGGGCTCGCCGGGTCGACGGCGGTCAGGCCCTCGGGGAGCCCCCGCCTGGTGATCACGTGAGTGGCCGAGCTGTCCGACAGCGCGAAGGCCAGCCGCTCGTCGGGCACGTCCGGATCGAAGGGCAGGTAGGCGGCGCCGGACCGCCACACGGCGAGCAGCGCGGCGATCGCCTCGATCGAGCGGGGCAGGCAGACGCCCACGACGTCACCGGGGCCTACCCCGCCGTCGCGGAGAGCGCCGGCGAGCGCGTCCGCCCGGACGAGCAGCTCGCCATAGGTGATCGTCTCCTCGCCGCAGATCACCGCGGTGGCACCGGGCGCCCGCCGTACGGCCTCGACGACCATCTCCGGGACGAGGCGCGACCCCGCGCCGGACCTCGGCGCGGGGCCGGGAATCGAGCCGGTGGCGAGGGCCGGTTCGGGCACGAGGGCCGGTTCGGGGACGAGGGCCGGGCCGGTGGCAGGGGCCGGGCCGGTGGCGAGGGCGCGGATGTCGGCTCGGTCGGCGTCGGTCCAGATCGGCAGGGCCGAGATCGGGGTGCCCGGCTCGGCCGCGGCGGACTCCAGCAGCACCGCGAACCGGTCGGCCAGGCGGGCGATCGCCCCGGCCTCGAACAGGCCGCTGTCGTAGAGGAAGGACAGCGCGAGCCCGTTGCCGTCCGACCACGCCTCGACGAGCAGGTCCGCCTTCACCTGCCGGAACCCGGCGTCGACATCGGTGACGGTCAGCCCGCCGAAGGACCGCCGGGGGCCGGCGTCCTGGTTGTGCAGGATGAACATGGACGGCAGCAGCGAGTCGGCGGGGTGGCTGAGCTTCTCGAACGGGACGGCGGAGTTGCCCAGCGCGCCCAGGACCTCGCCCCGGGTGCGGGCGACCAGGTCGGTGAACGACGGGTCCCCGCCGAGGTCCCCGCGCAGGATCACCGTCTGGGCCACGTATCCGACCATCGGCTCCAGCTCGACCCGGTCGCGGCCCGCGACCACGCTGCCGACCAGGACGTCGTCCTGCCCGGTGTGCCGGAACAGCAGGGTCTGGTAGGCCGCCGTCAGGACGGCGAACAGGGTGGTGCGGTTCTCCCTGGCCAGCCGTTCCAGCCGCCGGGCGGTCGCCGGCGGCAGCCCGGTGCGGTGGACCCCGCCCTCCCCGCTCCGCTCCCGCCGGTGGCGGAAGGGCAGCTCGGCGGCCGGCGGGTCGGCCAGCCTCTCCGTCCAGTACGGCACGGCCCGCTGGGCCCGGCGGCGCTGCCACCGCCCGTAGTCGCCGGCCTGGACGGGCAGCGGGCGGAGCCGGGGCTCGGCGCCGTGCAGGTGGGCGGTGTAGCACTCGGCGAGGTCGTCGAGGATGACGTTGAGCGACCACCCGTCCGCGATGATGTGGTGCATCGTGAGGCAGAGCATGTGCTCGTCGTCGGCGGTCCGGATCACCGCGACCCGCAGGGGCGGCCCGGCCGCCAGGTCGAACGGCGCGTTGACCCGCTGGGCCACCAGGTGTGCGGCCTCCTGCCGGCTGCGGAGGCTCAGCCACTCGATCCCGGGCGCCCCGGGCTCCACCACCGCCCAGGGCACGCCGTCCTCCTCGGCGAACCTGGTGCGCAGGCTCTCGTGGCGGGCGAGGACGTCGGTGAGCGCCCAGGTGAGCGCGGCCTGGTCGAGCGGGCCGCGCAGGGCCCGCACGAGATACATGGTGTAGGAGGCGTTGTCCGGATCGAGGCGTTGCAGGAGCCAGAGCCGCTCCTGCTCCGGAGACAGCGGGGCCCTCATGCGCCCGGCGCCAGTCCGTCGAAGATCGCGGCCAGATCCTCTGCGCTGAGACCGTCGAGCTGCTCGCGCAGCGCGGCCACCTCGGCGAGGTCCAGGTCGTCGTCGCCGAGGCGGTCCAGTTCGAGGGCGAGCCCGGCGACGGTCGGGTGCTCGAAGAGCGCCACGATCGGCACGGCGGCCCCGAACCGGGCCTGGACCCTGGCGATGATCCGGGCGGCCGTCAGCGAGTGACCGCCGAGCTCGAAGAAGTCGTCGTCGACGCCGACGGGCTCCTCGGCGCCCAGCACCTCGGCCCACATCACGGTCAGCTCGTCCTCCACGGGCGTCGACGGCGCCCGGTAGGGGGCCGTCCTGGCGGATGTCCAGTCGGGCGGCGGCAGCGCCCCGCGGTCCAGCTTGCCGTTGGGGGTGAGCGGCAGGGCGTCCACCGCCACGAGGTGGGCGGGGACCATGTACTCGGGCAGGCTCAGCCGGAGCCGCCCGCGCAGCGCCGGCCACAGCTCCCCCGGTTCCCGGGGGCCTTCGGCGGGAACCACGTAGGCCACCAGCCGGGGCAGCCCGTCGGGCCCGTCGCACACGGCGGCGGCGGCGTGCCGTACCTCCTCCGCCGACCGCAGGACGGTCTCGACCTCGCCGAGCTCGATCCGGAATCCCCGGACCTTCACCTGCTGGTCGGCCCGTCCCAGATACTCCAGGCGCCCCTCCCCGGTGATCCGGGCGAGGTCGCCGGTGGCGTACATGCGCGCCCCGGGACGGCCGGTGAACGGGTCGGGCAGGAAACGGGCCGCGGTCCGGGCGGCCATGCCGTGGTAGCCCCTGGCCACCCCTGTCCCGCCGATGTGCAGTTCCCCCGCCTCGCCGGCCGCCACCGGTTTCCCGCCCTCGCCCAGGAGGTACAGCGACGTCTCGTCTATCGGCTCCCCCAGGTCGACCGCGGCCGGTGCGGGCGCGACGGGCCCGGCCGTGGACCACACGGTCGTCTCCGTCGGGCCGTACACGTTCCACAGGCGCACACCCGCGCCGAGCAGGGCGTCGGCCAGGTCGCGCGGCAGCGCCTCGCCCCCGCAGAGCCGGGTGCCGACCGTCTCGGGCACGCCTCCGGCCTCCAGCAGGACGCGCCAGGTCGCCGGGGTGGCCTGCATGACGGTGATCCCCTCGGCCACCGCCAGGTCCCGCAGTGCCCGGCCGTCCGCCGCCTCCCGCGCCGAGGCCACGACCACGCGGGCCCCGCAGGCCAGGGGCAGCAGGAGTTCCAGGACCGAGATGTCGAACGACAGCGTGGTGACGGCGAGCCAGCGGTCCTCGGCGGTGAGCTCCAGCCTGCGCATGAACGATCCGAGCAGGTTGGTCACCGCGCGCTGCGGGACCGCCACCCCCTTGGGCCGGCCGGTGGAGCCCGAGGTGTAGATCAGGTAGGCCAGGTCGCCCTCGGTCTCCGCGGCGGGCGGGGTGGGGCCCGTCGAGGAGGCCGCGGGCGCCGACCCCGCACCGGGAACCCCGCCGGCCGCGGCACGGTCCGGCGCGGACACCGTGCCCTGACCGGGAACCCCGCCGGCCGCGGCGCCGACCGGCGCGGGCACCGTGCCGTCAGGGGCGAGCGACAGCACCCGGGGGACGCCGTCGAGCAGGCGCGGGTCGACGCCGGGCTGGGTCAGCACCAGGCCGATCCCCGCGTCCTCGCGCATCATCCGGAGCCGCTCCTCGGGAAAGGCCGGGTCGAGCGGGACGTACGCGCCGCCGGCGGCCCAGACGGCCAGGACCGCGACCACCATCCCCGTCGTGCGCTCCATGCACAGCCCGACGGGGACCTCGGGGCCGACTCCCCGCTCGCGCAGCGCGGCCGCCAGGTCGTCGACCCGCCGGTGCAGCTCGCGATAGGTCAGCTCGCCCCCGGCCCCCCTCACCGCCACCGCGTCGGGCGTCAGCTCCAGCCGGCGCCGCGTCAGCTCCAACGTCGTCACCACGGTCACACACCTCTCAGATCGGACAGCCGGAGATCCGGGTCGGTCCCGGCGCGCTCCACCACGTCGGTGAAGGCCCGGACCAGACGCCGCGCGGTCCCGGCGGAGAACAGGTCGCTGTTGTAGTCGAGGACTCCGCCGAGCCCCTCGGGCCCCCGCCACACGTCCACCGATATCTCGGCCTTCGTACGGCCCGCCGGCGGCATGGGGTAGACCTCGACGGCCAGGTCCGCCATCGCCGTCCGCAGCAGGTCGCCCTTGGGCAGGTTGTGCAGGTTGAACATGGCCTGCAGGAGCGGCGGCCGGCTCAGGTCGCGGGGCAGGCGCAGCGCCCCGAGGATCCGCTCGAAGGGCACCTCCGCGTGCTGGAGCCCCCTGAACACCGCCAGGCGGGTGCGTTTGAGCAGTTCCCGGAAGGTCGGGTCTCCGGACAGGTCGGCGCGGAGCACGAGGGTGGTGGCGAAGTAGCCGATCAGCGGTTCCAGCTCCACCCTGTTCCGTCCCGCGACCGGCACCCCGACGCACAGGTCCTGCTGTCCCGCGGCCAGTCCCAGGGTCGCCTGGTAGGCGGCGAGCAGGGCCATGAACAGGGTGCAGCGCTGCTGCCTGGCGACCCCCTCCAGCCGGATGATCACCTCGTCGGGCACGAGCAGGCTCTCCTGCCCGCCCCGTCCGGTCCAGCGGGCCGGGCGGGGGCGGTCGGCGGGGAGGTCGAGCACGGGCGCGCCGGCGAGCGTCCGCGTCCAGTGGTCGAGGTGGGCGGTGTCCTCGGACTCGGCCCGGCTCCTGTCCTCCGCCGCGACGTCGGTGTACTGGGTGGGGAGCTCCGCCAGCACCGGCTGCCGTCCCTCGCGGTGGGCCGCGTAGCACTCGGCCAGCTCCCGCATCAGGACGTCCAGCGACCAGCCGTCGACCACGATGTGGTGCAGGACGATGCAGAGGACGAAGTCCTCGTCGGCCAGCCGCATCAGCGCCACGCGCAGCGGCGGCCCGGCCTCCAGGTCGAACGGCCGGTTGACGAACTCCACGACGGCCGGGGCCGGATCGCCGGTGACGTCCGAGCGCTCCACGGCGACCGGCCCGGCGGGCACGACGACCTGCACGGGACGGTCGCCGGCCAGGCGGAAGCGGGTGCGCAGCACGTGGTGCCGCTCGGCCACGCGGGTGAAGGCCGCGGCGATGCCGTCGGCGTCGACCGGGCCGCGCAGCCGTACGCACCAGGGGGTGTGGTAGGTCGTGTCGGACGGGTCGAACCGGCTGAGGAACCAGAGCCGTTCCTGGCCGAACGACAGCGGCCAGGTACGGCCCGCGTCCCTGTCCCGGGCGAGCCTGAGCAGGGCTTCGCGCCGTTCGGGCGGCAGCCCGGCCAGCCGGCTGAGCAGTGCCGCGCGCTGGTCCGGAGTGGTCACCGGCCACCTCCTTCGGCGACGGCCGCGGGCCGCTCGACCGGGGTGACGCCGCACAGCCCGGCGACCGCGTCGAGCGGCACGTCCTCGGCGACGCTGCGGACCAGGAGCGTCTCCATCCCGCGCAGCAGCGTGTAGGCCGTGGAGCGCGGCAGGCAGGCGGTGTCGGTCAGCAGGTGGAGCCGGCAGGTGTCCGTGGCGGGGCCGGTGGCGAAGAACACCGTCGCGTCCACCTCCGGCCACGCGCCCACGAAGAAGGTCCTGGTCCGCTCGGTGAGGGCGGCCAGGGCGGCGGCGTCGCCCTCCCGGGCCGCCCTGGGCAGGTTGGGCCAGTGGCCGGCGGTCCGGCTGTCGTTGAAGTAGGCCGACAGGTCGACGGGCCCGCCGCGTTCGCGGCCGATCTCCTCACGCAGCGCCATCATCCTGAAAGGGTCGTAGTGCGCGTGCCGGTAGGTGGTCAGCGCCTGCCGGTGCCCGGCGCGCGCGGCGTCGGCGAAGGTCCCCTCGGGCAGGTCCAGGACGAAGATCCCGTCCTGGACGGCCGTGCCCGCCATGGCGCTGGTCCGGGGGTCGTGCCGGTTGGCCACGATGAGCTGCATGACCACCTCCCGGTGCCCCGTCAGCACGGCCAGGAGTACCGCGCTCGCCGTGGTCAGCACGCTCGCCGTGCTGACCGACCAGCGGGCCGCCAGCCTCTCGGCGGCGGCGGCGAGCGCGACCGACTCCATGCCGACCCGGACGAACCGCTGCTCCTCCGGCGGCTGACCGGGGAAGTCGAACAGGGACCGGGGCACCCGCTCCAGTGCCGCGCGCCAGTGCCGGAACGCCCGCTCCCCGCGTGCGGCGCCCGCCCCCTCCCGTTCGAAGGCGGCCTGGTCCAGCGGCTGCCACGTGGGGTCGGGCAGGTCGTCCCCGGCGAGCAGGCCCCTCCAGTCGGTCGCGAGGATGTCCAGCGCCCATCCGTCGACCGCCAGGTGGGACAGGGCGAAGGCGACGGCCCGGGGCCGTCCGCCGCCCGTCACGACGGCGCACCGTATCGGCGGCTCGGTGGCGTAGTCGAACCCTTTCGAAGCCAGGTCGGCGGAGAGCTCCTTGGCCGCCGCGAGCGGCCTGGCCTCCCCGGCGTCGAACACCTCGACCGTCAGCCGGCCCTCGCGCGCCACGCGCTGGACCGGCCCGGCGGGGGTCTCCTCGCAGGTCGTCCTGAGGGTCTCGTGCCGTTCTACCAGTCCCCGCAGGGCCAGCAGGACGGCGTCGAGATCACGCCTGCCGTAGACGGGCAGGGTCCAGGGCATGTTGAAGTACGGGTCGCCGTCGTCCAGCCACCTGGTCAGCCGCCAGATCGCCTGCTGGCCCCAGGTGAGCGGGGCCTCCCCACCCCGGGCGCCGGTGAACTCCACCACCGCCGACCGCTGCCGTGTGAGACCGGTCGTCATCGGGATCGGGCGATCTCTTCGGCGACGCCGGCGACGGTCGGGGTGTCGATGAACACTTCGAAGGAGAGCTCGACGCCCATCCGGTCCCGGACCCGGGCGATGATCTGGGTGATCGACAGCGAGTGGCCGCCGAGGTCGAACAGGTCGTCGTCGGGCCGGATCTCGTCGACGCCGAGCACCTCGCACCAGATCGCCTCGACCTCCCCGAGGAGAGCGGGGTCCGCCACTGCCCCGGCCGCCGTACCAGCCGCCGCACCGGCCGCGGGCGCCGTGCCTGCGGCGGGAGGCGCCTCCGGAGCGGAGTCCGCGACCGCTCCGGAGGCGATGGTGACGGAGTCGATGGCGGCGGAGGCGATGGCGGCGGAGGCCGGGGCCGTACCGGGAGCGTCGTCCAGGACCGTACCGGGAGCGCCGTCCGAGGCCGCGTCACGGGTGGGCGCGGCCTCCCGTCCGGGCGACAGCTCGCTGATCGGGGCGTCGGGGCGGGCGGCGATGCCGAGGAGCAGGGTCCGCAGGTGCCCGGCGACGCTCTCGCAGGCGGCGCGGCTCAGCACGTCCGGGTTGAACTGCAGCCGGGCCGCGAGGCCGTCCCGGGATTCCACGACCTGCAGGTGCAGGGTGTTGCGGACCGCGCCGTTGAACGCCGTCCAGTCGACGGAGGCGTCGAGGCCGGGGAAGACGGGGTCGGCGCCGGAGCGCCTGCGGTAGCTGACCGAGACGGGGGTGAGCGCCGTGCGCGGGCTGATCCCGCCCAGGGCGCGGGCCAGGGGGACCTCGCGATAGCGGTAGACGGCACGGAGCTCCTGCCGGATCGACCGGGCGAACTCGGCGAACGTCCCCCGCGGCGTGGAGACCACGGGGAGCTCGTTGACGAACAGTCCCACGTGGTCCCGGGTCTCCTCGGTGCGGGTGGACAGGTCCACGGCGACCGCGACCCGGTCGTTGCCGTATCCGTGCAGGAGCGTGTGGAGGGCGGCCAGCACGACCTCGAACCGGGTCAGGCCCAGCCGCTCGGCCACGCCTGCGGTCTCTCCGCCGAGCGCGAGGTCCACGGTCTCGCCGGGAGCGGCGCGCAGCGACGGGCGGGTGGCTCCGGGCAGCAGCAGGTCCTGGTCGTCGTGCCATCTCGACCGCCAGAACTCGGCCGCCCCCTCCAGCCCGGCGGCCACCCGATCCTGCTCGGCGCGTGCCGCCTCGCCGTAGGAGATCGGCAGGGGTGGCAGGGCGGAGCCGCCGTAGGCGGCGGCCAGGTCGCGCAGCACGATGTCCTTCGACATGCCGTCGAAGACCGCGTGGTGGGCGACGAGCTGCAGGACGTGCCGCGCGGGCGCCAGCCGGAACAGGGTGAACCTGGCCAGGGGGCCGGTCACCAGGTCGAAGGGCCGGGAGATCTCGGCCTCGATCCCGCCGGACGGGCCGGAGTCCCCGCCGGGCAGGGCGGAGATCTCCCCGGAGGCTCCGGCGGACGGGCCGGAGCCGTCCCCGAAAACTCCGGCGGACGGGCCGGAGAGGTCCTCGAAGCGGATCGGCGGGGGCACCTCGCCGGGGACCAGGCGGACGTGCCCGTCCTGCTCCGCCAGGGTCGCGGCGAGAACGGGGTGGCGCTCGACGACCGCGGCGCAGGCGGCGAGCATCGCGTCCACGTCGAGCGGGCCGTCGAACCGGACGGCGAACGGCATGGCGTAGACCCGGCCCCCGGCGCCCATCCGCTCGGTGATCCACATTCCGTGCTGGGCGAGGGACGCCCGGTCCCACCCGTCTATCAGAGATACCGACATCTCACGTGCCTTCCGTCTGACCCGTCGCGGCGGGGTCGAAAAGCCGCCGCAACTCCCTTTTGATGACCTTTCCTGACTGGTTTCTGGGCAGGGCGTCGACGACGAGCACCCGTTCGGGGAGCTCGTGCCCGGCCAGCCGTTCCGTCAGGAAGGCGCGTAGATCGCCGCCGGAGATCCCGGCGGACCGGGGCACGACGGCGGCGGCGAGCGTGGTGCCCAGCACCGGGTGGGGGAGGCCGACGACCGCGGCCTCCGCGACGTCCGCGTGCTCGTACAGGGCGGCCTCCACCTGAAGCGTCGAGACCTTGAACGCGCCCGACTTGACCACGTCGCCCTCGCGGTCGACGAGGTGGAGGTAGCCGTCGGCGTCCAGGTAGCCGAGGTCTCCCATCCGCACCCATCCGCCGCGGAACGCCTCGGCGCCGGCCCGCTCGTCCCGGTAGTAGGACCGGGGGACGGCGGGCGAGCGCAGCCAGACCTCACCGGTCTCGCCCGCGGGCAGCGGGTCGCCTCCGGGGCCGGCGACGCGCAGGGAGCCGCCGAAGGCGGGCCTGCCCAGCGCTCCGGGGCGGGCCGGATCGAAGATCATGATGGTCTGGGCGGGAGCGGCCTCGGTCGAGGTGTAGTAGTTGGTGACCGTCGCGTTGGGGAAGGCGGCGGCCAGCCGTGCCGACACCGAGGGGGGTAGGGCCGAGGCCGCCGAGCCCAGCAGCAGGACGCTCGACATGTCGTGGCGCTCGTGCAGACCGGCGTTGAGGAACTCGATCGCCATGGCCGGGACGACGAACACGGTGCCGGGGCCGTACGACTCGATCAGGCGGGCGAACCGGCCCGGGGTGAACCGGCCGAGGGTCAGCATGGCCGGCCGGGCGTCGAGCGCGTTCATCAGCATCGTCTGCCCGGCGTTGGTGCCGATGGGGAAGGCGTGCAGCAGATGGCGCGAGTGCCCGAACCTCCGGCGGTTCGGCCGGGTCTCGCAGCCGAAGACCAGGTTGGCGTGGCTGGCGGCCACCCCCTTGGGCAGCCCGGTGGTGCCGGAGGTGTAGAGGATCTGGGCCAGGTCCCCGGGCCCGACCCGTACTTCCACCGCCCCGGCCGCCCCGCCCTCCAGGTCGGCCGGGGCGGCGCTCCAGTGCTCGCCCGCGGGCGGCCGGAGGTCGCGCCCGTACAGGACGGCGGAGGCCGAGCAGTGTGCGAGCATGTGCCGGACCTCGGCGGGGGCGAGGCGGTCCGACAGCGGTACGGCGACCGCCCCGGCCTTCTGCGCCGCACAGTAGGCGACGGAGAAGTCGATCCAGTCCCAGCTCCCGAAGAGCAGCCCGACGCGGTCGCCGGGCCGTACCCCGCGGTCGAGCAGGCCGTGCGCGAGGGCGTCGGAGCGCCGCTCCCACTCGCCGAAGGTCATCGCCCCGTTGCCCTCGACGATCACGGCGGTCCGCTCCGGCTCCTGTGCGGCGCGCAACCGGAGCATCTCGGGCACGGTCCCCGGGACCGGCACGGCCGGCGAGGTCATGGCGTCCTCGCGTCCATGTAGCCGACCAGCAGCGGGAAGCTGTCGAGATAGGGAGCGCCGCCGCCCAGGTCGAGGGCGACGTCGAACTCGTCCTCGACGGCGTCGATCAGCCGCAGCAGGGCGAGCGAGGTGACGCCGAGCGCGGACAGGGAGGCGCCGGAGGCGAGGATCTCCTCGGAGGTGAGCCTGCCGTCGCAGGCGGTGGAGATCATTCCGGCGAGCCTGGCGGCGAGTCCGGAGGTCGCCCCGGCGTCCTCCGCGCGCTGAACGGCCACGCCCGGGATCACGTCGTCCGCCACGCCCTGGGCCGCCGTACCCGGGATCGCGCCGGCGTCCGCCGCCTGCCGGGTGGTCATGCCCGTGCCTGCCGCACGCTGAGCGGGCGCATGTCCGTCCACACCTGGTCGATGTGGGCCAGGCAGTCCTCCCTGGGCCCCTGGAAGCCCTCGGCCCGCCATCCGGCGGGCAGCTCCCGGCCGGCAGGCCAGACGGAGTACTGCTCCTCGTCGTTGAGCACCACCAGAAAACTCATCTCCGGGTCTCCTCTTCTTCCTTCTTCTTGCGGGTACGGCTCCGCAGAGCCTCGAAGCCGACCAGGTCGTCGGGGAGCGCGTCGGGGACGTCGGTGTCGAACCGCGCCAGCACCCGCACGCGCATGGCGACGAGCGCGATGGCGGCGATGGCCAGGCCGAAGCAGGCGTACATGAATCCGATGCCGCGCCCCTCACCGGTGCCGATCAGCGCGCCGACGGTGCTCGCGAGCGGGCCGTCCGGCGCGAGCAGCGGCTCGAACACCGCGCTGCCGTACGGCGCGACCAGGCCGAAGCCGATGGGCAGGGTGGACCAGGCGACCAGGGTGTTGAGCGCGATGACCCGGCCGTGGAAGCGCTGCGGCACCTTGACCTGGATGATCGTGGCGTAGACGCCGTTGAGCAGGGTGAGGCAGAACGACATGCCGAACGCGCCGGCCGCGATCAACGGCAGGTTCCGCTGGAATCCGGTGACCACGCAGAACACCGCGAGGGCGAGCGTGGCGAGCAGCACCCCGTACAGGCGCCGCCGCCGGGGTCCGCCCCAGGCGGTCATCAGCAGCCCGCCGAGGAAGACCCCGAGACCTCCCGCGAACGCGACCCTGCCGACGTCGTCGAGCGTCGCGAACGACAGCACCAGCGGGGAGATCATCAGGAAGAGCGGCGACAGGAAGACGTTGAGCACCGCGAAGAACACGAGCATGCCCCGGAATCCGGGGTTGCCCCACGAGTGGCGGATGCCGTTCATCATCTCGGCCACGACGCCCTCGCGGCGGCGCCACGGCATGCCGGCGGGGAACCGGACGGACAGCAGGACGATCGTGGCGACGGCGTAGCTGGCCACGTCGATGACGAGGATGCCGCCGAGCCCGATCGTGGCCATCAGCCCGGTCGCGATCAGCGGGACGACGAGCTGGGCGGTGCCGGTGGCCATCTGCACGACGCCGTTGGCGTGGCCGAGGAAGCGCTTGGGGACGAGCTGCGGGATCGCCGAGCCGTAGGCGAACCGCTGGAAGGTCAGCGCGACCGACAGGCAGGCCAGCAGCGGGTAGATGTGCCAGATCTCCAGGTTGCCGGTCCACAGCAGGACGCCCAGCACGAGCTGGGTGCCTCCGGCGGCGATGTCCCCGCAGAGCATGACCCTGCGCCGGTCGTAACGGTCCACGATCGCCCCGGCGAGCGGCGCCACCAGCATGCCGGGGACCAGTCCCAGCACCGCGAACAGCGCGAACCTGGCCAGCGACCCGGTGGTCAGGTAGATCCAGATGGGGATGGCGAACTCGGTCAGCGCCGACCCGGTGATCGACACGAGCTGTCCCACCGAGATCAGCAGGAACCGCCGCATGCTGGCCTGTGGCGCGCCCCGCCCGTCGGCGCCGCCGGCCTCCCGCGCCCTGCCGTCACCGGCGGCCGCGCTCGCGTGTACTGCCACGGACGCGGACGTGGCAGCGGACCGGCYGTCGGCACCGGGGGCCGCGGGCGCGGACGCGGACCGGGCGTCGGCGGCGTCGGCGACGTCGGCGGCCGCGGGCCCGCCCTCCCCTGCCCCGGGCGGACCGGCGGCCCGGCCGGAGACGCCCTGGAGCCACCACGTGGACTCCTCCGTGCGCTCCAGCGGCGCCGTCTCCCCCGAGGCGATGGCCCGGTGGGTGCCGGTGAGGATGCCGGCCAGCTCCTCCGCCCGGTATTTCACGAAGAAGTGCCCGGCCTCGTCGAGCACCACGCAGGCGACCGTCTCCGAGAGCCGCCGCCATTCGCGGTAGCGCTCCTGGTAGAACTCGGTCGCCGGATCCCGCTCCCCCACCACCGCGATGACGGGCGCCCGGAGCGGGTCGCCCTCGCCCTCGAACAGCCGGGTGAAGTAGCGCTCCGCCGTACGGGTGCCGTGGCGGCGGTTCTCGATGACGAGCTTGAGCTGGTCGCGCTCGAACTCCTCGACGTCGAGGCCGGCCGCGGCGAGCGCGTTGATCCGGCCCTGGTCGCTGGTCATCCGGTCCATCAGGGTCCCGAGCCATCCCAGGCCACGGCCCGGCCGGGCGAACGGGAACACGCCCCCCAGGTAGACGGCGTCGATGACGCGACCGGCCGCCTCCAGGCGCCGGGCGATCTCGGCGACCAGCATCACGCCGAGGCCGCAGTGCCCGTAGAGCACCAGCGGGCCCTCGATCCCGGCGAGGATCTCCTCGGCGCAGTCGCGCGCCACCTCGTCGAAGGGCCGGGCCCGCTCCCCCAGCTCGTGGCCGGGCACCGCGACCGAGTAGAGCGCCCAGCCGTCGGGGAGGGCGTCGGCCAGCGGCTGGTAGACGACCGCGCTGCCACCGCCGAACGGCACGCACACCATGGTGGAGGTCGCGGCGCGGACCGGGGTGAGCCGGTGCAGCAGGTCGCGCGGGCCGTCGTCGCCGGTCTCCAGCAGGCGGGCCAGGTCCCTGACCGTGCGGTGCTTGAACAGCTCCAGCACGGTGAGCGTCCGCGCGGGGACCTCCTTGCGCAGCCGGGCGATCACCCTCATGGCGAGCAGGGAGTGGCCGCCCAGGTCGAAGAAGTCGTCGAGCGCGCCGACCCGTCCCACTTCGAGGACGTCCGCCCAGATCGCGGCGACCGCCCGCTCCGGCGCGGTCTCCGGCGGCACGTACCCGGCGGCCGGGCCGTCGGCCCCGGGCTCCGGCAGCCTCGACCGGTCGACCTTCCCGTGGGACTTCAGCGGCAGCTCGTCCAGCCACACGTAGCGGGCCGGGATCATGTAGTCGGGGAGCCGGTCGGCCAGCCACGACCGCACCTCGCCGGCCTCCGCCCTGGCCGCCGCGACCAGGTAGGCGACCAGCCGTCCGCCCCGCAGCTCCACCACCGCGTGCGCCACCCCGGGAAACCCCCCGAGCACCGACTCCACCTCGGCCAGCTCCACCCGGTAGCCGCGGATCTTCACCTGGAGGTCGCGGCGGCCGAGGAACTCCAGCTCCCCGGTGGGCAGGAAGCGGCCGAGGTCGCCTGTCCGGTACATCCGGGCGCCGGGGCCGCCCCCGGGGTCGGGCAGGAAGCGGTCCGCGGTGAGTCCGGGCCGGTCCAGGTAGCCGCGGGCGAGGCGGTCGCCGCCGAGGTAGATCTCCCCGGGGACGCCGATCGGCACCGGCTGCAGGTCCGTGTCGAGCACGTGGACGCGGGCCCCCGGCAGGGGTGATCCGATCGGCAGCGTCGCCCCCGCCACGGGAGCGGGAGCGGCGGCGCTCCCCGCCGCAGGAGCGGGACCGGCTCCCGGAGCGGGACGGGAGAGGCCGCCGGCCGCCGGATCGGCGCCGGTGCCCGGCCTGACCGCATAGGTGGTCACGCCGACCGTGGCCTCGGTGGGTCCGTAGTGGTTGACGACCCGGCACCGCCCGGCCGCCGCCAGCTCGGCGGCCCAGCCCCACGGCGCGGCCTCGCCGCCGAGGATCAGCAGCTTGCGCGGGAGCAGCTCGGCCGGGGTCGCGTCGGCGAGCAGCGCCGCCAGGTGAGAGGGCGTGATCTTGAGGTAGTCGATGCCGTGCTCGCGGAAGTAGGCGGCCAGCTCGGGCCCCGCCGTACGGGACGGGATGAGGTGGAGCGCGCCGCCGGTCATCAGGCACAGGTAGAAGACGGTCACGCCGAAGTCGAAGGCGAGCGACTGCAGCAGCCCGAACGCCCCGGCCGGCTCCACCGCCAGCCGTTCCCGCGCGCCGTCGAGGTAGACCGTCACCTGCCGGTGCTGGACGGCCACGCCCTTGGGCCGCCCGGTGGTCCCGGAGGTGTAGATGACGTAGGCCAGGTCGCCGGGGGTGACGCCGCTGTCCACCGGCCCCGGGTCCGCCTCGTCGAAGTGCTCGGCGAAGACGGCGGGCAGGTCGCCCGGCAGGCGGTCCCGGAGCTCGGGAGCGGTGACGACCGCGCGGGCCCCGGCGTCGGACAGCACGTAGGCGAGCCGGTCGGCGGGGTGGTCGGGGTCCAGCGGGAGGTAGGCCGCGCCGGCCTTGAGCACGCCGAGCACCGCGACGGCCAGCTCGGCCGACTGCTCCAGGCAGATCGCGACCCGGTCGTCCGGGCCCACGCCCCGCCGTCGCAGCAGGTGGCCGAGCTGGTTGGCCCGCCGTTCCAGCTCGGCGTAGGTGAGCGAGGTGCCGCCGGCGACGACCGCGACGGCGTCGGGCGTGCGCTCGGCCTGCGCGGAGACGGCCTCGTGCAGCAGCCCGCTTCCGGAGGGCTCGGGCGGAGCGGACTCGCCGAGTGCCAGCACCCGGCGGCGCTCGCCGTCCGGGAGGAGTTCCAGTTCGGAGATCCGCGCGCCGGGGTCGGCGACGATCGACCGCAGCAGGGTCTCGAAGCACGCCGCCATCCGCTCGATCGTGTCCGGGCGGAACAGCGCGGTGCTGTAGGTGAGGTTGCCGCGCAGCCCCTCGGGGGTCTCGAACAGGTAGAGGGCGAGGTCGAAGCGGCTGGCGGAGGTCTCGACGGGGAAGGCGGACATGGTCAGGCCCGGGGTGTGCAGCGGCTTGGAGCGGTAGTTCTGCAGCGCGAACATGACCTGGAACACCGGCGACCGGCTGACGTCGCGCTCCACGGCGAGCTCGTTGACGAGCCGGTCGAAGGGGAGTTCCTGGTGGGCGTAGGCGTCCAGCGCCGTCTCGCGGACCCGGGCGAGAAGCTCGGCGAACGTGGGATCGCCCGACAGGTCGGCGCGCATGGGCAGCGAGTTGACGAAGACGCCGACCACGCGCTCCAGCTCGGGCAGGTCGCGCCCGGAGACCGGTGATCCGACCGCGAAGTCGTCCTGCCCGCAGTAGCGTCCGAGCAGCACCTGGAAGGCCGCCAGCAGCGTCATGTACGGCGTGGCGCCGTGGGCCGCGCCGAGTTCGGCGATCGCCTCGCCGAGCCCGGGGTCCAGCGCCAGCCCCTGTGCGGCGCCCTCCCACTTCTGCTCGGCGGGACGCTGCAGGTCGGCGGGGAGCTCCAGCGGCGGCAGCCCCTCCAGGTGCCGGCGCCAGTAGCCGATCTCGCGGTCGTAGGTGCGGCCGCGCTGCCAGTGGGCGTAGTCGCCGTAGCCCACACCCACCGGCGGGAGCCCCGGCTGCCGCCCGGCGCGGTGGGCGGCGTGCAGGGTGAGCAGCTCCTCCATGACGATGTCGCAGGACCAGCCGTCGGTGACGGCGTGGTGCATGGTGAGCAGCAGCACGTGGTCCAGCGGGCCGAGCCGGACCAGCAGGAGCCGGATCAACGGGCCCCGGGCGAGGTCGAAGGGGCGGGCCATCTCCTGGTCGACCGCCGCGAGGTCGTCCGTCACCCGCAGCTCCGCCGCGGACGCCGGGTCGACGACGAGCCGCGGGCTACCGTCCTCGGTGGTGAGCAGCCGCGTGCGCAGGCTCTCGTGCCGCGCGGTCACCTCGGTGAGGGCTCTGGCGAGCGCCTCCTGTCCGACCTCGCCCGCCAGCCGGACCGCGAACGCCACGGTGTAGGCGGCCGTTCCCGGGGCGTACTGCTCCAGGAACCACAGCCGCTCCTGTGCGGGAGAGAGCGGCGGCGCGGTGCCGGGCGGGCGCGGCGGGACGGCCGTGGCGACGACGCGGCCGCCCAGTCGCCGGGCGAGCAGCGCCTGTTTGGCCGGTGACAGGCTGGTGTGCGTCACGACGCCTCCGTGCTGGCGGGAGGGGGAACCGGGGTGCGTTCCCTGGCTTGGTGAAGGGGATCGCCCTCGTGGGCGGCTCCATGACGACTGGCCGAAGCGGGCCGCCCGAGGGCGGGCCCGATCCGGTGACGTGAGGACGAGCGCGGCGCGGGATTCCTCCCGGCACCGAGGCGTGCGGGCGCTCCGGCGGGACGGCGGCGCCCGCCCGAGCGTTACTTCTGCCGTACGGAGAGGTAGGGCGATATGGGAACTGCCGTACGGAGAGGCACGGCGATATGGGAACGCTCCCACGGAGGAGGCTAGAGATCACGCGCCAAATTCGTCAAGGTTTCGGAGTTGTTTTCGGCCGCGCCCAACCGAAACATTCTGGCCGTTAGCAAATCTCCGCAGATAGAAGTGCATTTCCCGGCTTTCCGCAGGACACGGTTACTAATTCATGATTGACAGTGATCCCGGCGACTTCTACGCTCCGGTGGGAGCGCTCCCATGTCGTGTCGATGTCCTGCGGCCGAGCGTCTCACCCCGGTCGCCGACGCCAGGAGCGCACACGTGATCGTCACCGTCCCCACGCCTGCGGGCATGCGGAACGCACCGTCCCCACCGGCGGACGAGGACCTGGAACTCCTCCTCCTCATCCGGCATTTCGAACTCACCCTGCTCAGGCTCTTCGAGGCGGGCGAGCTCAGCGGGACGACCCACACCTGCCTGGGGCAGGAGTACATCCCGGTGGCGCTGAAGCCGCTGCTCCAGGAGGACGACCACGTCTTCAGCAACCACCGCGGCCACGGCCACTTCCTCGCCCGGCACGCCGAGCCGTACGGGCTCCTCGCGGAGATCATGGGCCGCGAGGGCGCGCTCTGCGCGGGGGTCGGCGGCAGCCAGCACATCTACCACCGGCGCTTCCTGTCCACCGGGGTCCAGGGCGAGAGCCTCCCGGTCGCGGTCGGCGTGGCGCTCAAGCTGAAGGGGAGCGGCGCTCTCGCCTGCGCATACATCGGCGACGGCACCTGGGGCGAGGGCTCGGTCTACGAGGCGCTCAACATGGCCCGGCTCTGGCGGGTGCCGCTGCTGGTCGTCGTCGAGAACAACGGGATCGCCCAGTCGACCCCGACCTCCGCGCAGATGTCCGGCGACATCGCGGCCCGCGCCGCCGCCTTCGACGTCCCGCACCACCGCGTGACGTCCACCGAGGTCGGCGAGATCCGCGCCGAGCTGGCCCCCCTCGTCGCGGTGGTCCGCGGGGACTGCCGGCCGCTGGTCGCCGAGTTCGTCACCCACCGGCTCGGCCCGCACAGCAAGGGCGACGACACCAGGTCCCCGGAGGAGATCGCGCGGGCGGGCGACCACGACTGGTACGCCCGCTACGCGCGGATGTTCCCCGATCCCTTCGACCGCCTCGACCGGGAGCGGCGCGAGCTGGTCGAGCGGATCGCCGCCGAGGTCACGGCCCGGCCGCCGTCGGTGTGGGAGCAGCGGTGACCCGCGTCTCGGAGCACCTCAACCAGGCCCTGCACGACCTGATGGAGGCCGACCCGCGCGTGCACGTGCTCGGCGAGGACGTCTCCGACCCGTACGGCGGGGCCTTCAAGGTCACCAGGGGCCTGTCCACCAGGTTCGGCGACCGCGTGCGCTCCACCCCGCTGAGCGAGGGCGCGCTCACCGGCGTCGGGGCCGGCCTCGCCCTGGCCGGCGACAGGGCCGTCGTCGAGATCATGTTCGCCGACTTCGCCGCGCTCGCCTTCGACCAGCTCGTGAACTTCGCCGCCAAGTCCACCTCCATGTACGGCAGGCCCGTGCCGGTCCCGCTGGTCGTCCGCTGCCCCTCGGGGGGCAACCGCGGATACGGTCCCACCCACAGCCAGAGCCCGCAGAAGCACTTCATCGGCGTCCCCGGCCTCTCGCTGTTCGAGATGACCCCCTTCCACGACGCGGGCGAGCTGTTCGCCCGGATGTTCGCGCTAGGGCAGCCCTGCCTGTTCTTCGAGGACAAGGTCCTCTACACCCGGCGGATGTACGAGGGCGGGGTCGTGGACGACCTGTTCCGCTACGAGCTCGCCGGCGACGTCGCCCGGGTCTTCCTCGACGGCGTGACCGAGCCCGACTGCACGCTGATCGCCCACGGCGGCATGACCCACCGGGCGCTCGCGGCCATGCGCGAGCTGCTCCTGGAGGAGGACCTGGCCTGCGAGCTGCTGGTGCCCGCCCGGCTCCACCCGCTCCCCGGCCTCCCCGGCCTGGAGCGCGCCCGGCACGTGTGCGTCGTCGAGGACGGCTCGGAGGGCGGGACCTGGGGGGCGGAGGTCGCGCGGCTGCTCTACCCCCGGCTCTGGTCCACCCTGCGCCGCCCCATCGGCCTGATCAGCGCGGCCGACAGCGTCATCCCGGCCGCGCCCCACCTGGAGCGCGAGGTGCTCGTCCAGCCCGGCCGGATCCGGCACACGATCGCGGAGGCCCTGTCTTGATCGAGATCCGGGTGCCCAAGCTCAACAACAACGACACCGCCTACCTGCTGGTGGAGTGGGCGGCCAAGGACGGCCAGGCCGTACGGGCCGGGGAGCCGCTGGTGGTGCTGGAGACCTCCAAGGCCGCCGAGGAGCTGGTCGCCGAGGAGGACGGGACGCTGCTGTGCCTGCTGGAGGCGGGCGCCGAATGCGCTCCCGGTCAGGTGATCGCCCGGCTGCTGGCCGACGGCGAGACGCCCCCCTCTCCCGCGGCGGGACACGGGGCCTCCCCGGCGCCCCCGGACCACGAGGTCGTCGTCACGGCTCCGGCCCTGCGGCTGATGGACGAGCGCGGCATCTCCATGGAGCAGGTGCGCGCCCTCGGCAGGAAGGTGGTCCGGCGGGCCGACCTGGAGTCCCTCGACGCTCCCCGGGCCGGACCGGCCGCCTCCCGGACGGCCCCCCGGGACTCCTGCC
>NZ_NGFP01000146.1 GCF_002149035.1 Streptosporangium minutum | reverse complement strand
GCTGGGCGCGCTGTGGGCGCGGGCGGGGGCTCCCGGAGCGTTCGCGCACGTCCCCGGCCGGGTGGATGAGAACATCTACGCGGTGCTGACCGACTACGAGAGCGATCACCACGGCTCCTACACGCAGATCGTCGGGGTGGCCGTCCGCACCGCCGCCGCGCTGCCCGAGGGCATGGTCGCGGTCCGGGTGCCCGGCGTCCAGTCGCTGAAGCTGGAGGCCCGCGGGCCGATGCCGGGGGCGCTCCTGGAGGCCTGGCAGCGGCTGTGGAAGCACACCGAGTCCGGTGGCACCCCGCCGCGCGCCTTCACCACCGACCTGGAGGTCCACCACCCGGCGGGCGCCGACCTCTACGTGGCGGTCTTCCCGTCGATGGGCT
Source organism: Streptosporangium minutum (assembly GCF_002149035.1). Taxonomy (GTDB): domain Bacteria; phylum Actinomycetota; class Actinomycetes; order Streptosporangiales; family Streptosporangiaceae; genus Streptosporangium; species Streptosporangium minutum. The sequence goes on along the minus strand of NZ_NGFP01000146.1, from coordinate 23,343 downwards.
GACCGTCCCCGGAGCGGCCGGGCGCCCCGCCGCTCCGGCCGTCCTGGTCCTCGTCGTCGCGGCCGTCTCCGTCGTCCGGGTCGTCCTCGTCGTCCGGCGGCGGGTCGGACATCTGCCAGCCCGCCATGAGCGTCGGCAGGATGACGTGCGTCGCGATCACGCCGAACACCAGCATGACGATCGCCGCCGCCGGGATCTGGACGGCCGTCTCGCCCCTGGGCACGGCGAGGGAGAGCAGCAGCACGCCGAGCACGACGAGGGTCACCGTGGTGCCCCGGTGGGCGTTGGCCTGGATCTTCTGGCGCTCGCGGGACTGGCGTTCGTCGAGGTGGCGTTCGGCCAGGCCGACCACCCCGCGGGTGGCCCCGACCAGCGCCGAGTAGACCACGACGTAGATCACCGACGCGGCGCCCGTCAGGGCGAAGGTGGTCCACATCGCGGTCAGGCTCGGCGCCAGGTAGTAGCAGACGATCGCGCTGACCCAGATCAGCCCGGCGGAGCCGGCGCCCACCCCGACGAGGATCCGGCGGCGCCCGCGGGTGGCGTACCAGGAGCGCGGGGGCCAGTCGCGGTAGCGGGCCTCCAGTTGCCCGGGGGTCAGCTCGCCCATCACTTCACCTCACTGCCAAGCCGGGGGAACGGTCTCAGGGAGAACACGATCTCCACCGGCACCTCGAAATACTCGGCGATGCGCAGGGCGAGGAACAGGCTCGGGCTGTACTGGCCCCGCTCCAGATAGCCGATCGTCTGATAGTGGACACCCAGGGCGGCGGCCAGATCCTTGCGCGAGACGCCGCGCTCGGCTCTCAGCACCGAGATCCGGTTGTATACGTCTTCCGCGGACATCGTGATGCTCTCCCGGGGTCAGGAGGCCTGCGCCGCCAGTCGGCGCTCGGCGAGCCGGGACCCGGACTCGCGCCGGGTGACCCGGCGGATCAGCCCCGGCGCCAGCAGCATACCGGCGACGGCCCACGTCGCGAGCGCGCCGGCCACCCAGGGCAGGCGCCAGCTCCCGCCGATCTCGGCGGCGAGCATGGCGTCGGGCATGAACGCCGCTCGCAGGCCGAGTCCCTGCCAGTAGAGCGGGAAGGCCTGGGAGATCCACTGGACGACCTCCGGCATGAACGTGACGGGGAGCATGACCCCCGAGGTGACCATCAGGACCATCATCGGCAGTCCCAGCAGGCCCGCCGCGGCCTTCGGCCCGGGGACCAGGCAGCCGATGACCGCCCCCAGCGGCACCACGGCGACGGTGCCCAGCAGCAGCACCCACACCAGGGTCAGCCAGTCGCGGGGCGGTGCGATCCCGCCCATGGCGAGGCCGGCGCCCACGATCAGCACGCTCTGCACGGCGATCTGGCACAGGACCGTCACCGCCCGCCCGGTGAGGTAGGCCGGGATCCCGCCGGGGATGGTCCGCAGCCGCAGCAGCGTCCCCTCCTCGCGGTCGGTGGCGATCGCCATCGGGAGGGTCATCAGGCCGTTGGAGAAGATGGTGAAGGCCAGGAACCCGACCGTCATGAACGTGCCCTGGGAGACGCCCGTCTCCCCGACCTGGCCGTCGCCGATCCAGAGCAGCAGCAGGACGAAGACCCCCACCGTGCCGATCAGGGTGGTGAGCAGCTCCTTGCGGTCCTTGACCAGGTGCAGGTGCTCTTTCCAGCCCCGGCGCAGGCCGATGCGGAGCGATGTGACGTTCATGCCGCCCTCCCGATGAGGCTCAGGTAGTTCTCCTCCAGCGACGGGCGCCGGATCTCCAGGCCGGGCACCGGCCCCTGGAACCTGCCGTGCAGCTCCCACGCCACCTGGGACGGGTCCGACGTGGTCAGGACCCGCTCCCGGCCGTCCTCCAGCCAGCGGACGTGCGACTGCGCCTGTACGGCCTCCGCCAGCTCGGACGGGGTCCCGCACACGGCGATCTCCCCGCCGACCAGGATCGCGGTCCGGTGTGCCAGCTTCTCGGCCTCGGCGAGGTCGTGCGTGGTCAGCAGCACCGTGATGCCCTCGTCGGCGGCGAGTTTCTCGATCAGCAGGTGGAACTCCCGGCGGGCCTCGGGGTCGAACCCGGTCGTCGGCTCGTCGAGGAACAGCAGCTCGGGACGGCCCACGATGCCCAGTGCGACGTCCAGCCGGCGGCGCTGGCCACCGGACAGGCGGCTGACCCGCTGCCCTGCCTGCGCGGTCAGGCCGAGCGCGGCCAGCAGCTCGTCGGGGTCGCGGGGGTCGTCGTAGAACTCGCCGAGGTGGGCCAGGAGGTCCCTGGCGCCCCACCGGGGATGGTCGCGCCAGCTCTGCAGCACGATCCCGAGCCTGGCCCGCCATGCCTCGGTGCCCCGCTCGGGGTCCACCCCCAGCACGCTCACCTCGCCGGCCGACCGGTTCCTGAAGCCCTCCAGGATCTCGATCGTGGTGGTCTTGCCCGCCCCGTTGGGGCCGAGCAGCGTGAAGATCTCGCCACGCCCTATTTCGAGGTCGACGCCTCGGAGCACTTCGGCGGCGCCGTAGTTCATCCGCAGCCCGTGGACGCTCACTGCAGTATCCATATGTAGAAATGTAGTAGGTCTACTACATTTTGAGCAACCTTCAATACGAAAAGCGGTACACCTGAGACAGGTGTACCGCTCCTGACCTGCGAGGATCAGGGATCGGGCGGGGGCCGGCCGGGCCCGTCCGCGGGGCCGGAGCTCAGCGCGGCTCCAGGATCACGGGGAAGGAGGTGACGCCCCTGACGAAGGCGTTGGGCAGGATGCGGGGGCCCTGGTCGTCGGCCCGGGCCGCCGAGCCGACCCGGCGGACGAACTCCTCGAAGAAGATCCGCAGCTCCAGCCGGGCCAGCGCGGCGCCGAGGCAGAAATGGGTGCCGAGGCCGAAGGCGATGTGGCCTCCGGGCGCGCGGGTGACGTCGAAGACGCCGGGGTCGTCGAAGACCGACGGATCCCGGTTGGCGGAGCCGTACATCAGCAGGACCTGCTGGCCCTCGGAGATCTCCTGACCCCGCAGGACGGTGTCCCGGGTGGCGGTCCGGCACATGTTGAGGATCGGGGTGGTCCAGCGGATGAACTCCTCGACCGCGTCGCCGATCAGCGCCGGGTTCTCCCGCAGCCTCCTCCACTGGAGGGGATGCTCGATCAGCGCGTCGATCGCGGTGGCGATGACGGTCCTGGTGGTCTCGGCGCCGCCGTCCAGCAGCAGCAGCGCCTCGTTGGCCAGGCGGTCGTCGTCGTAGCCGGGCTGCCGGCTCCAGACCGAGATCAGGTCGTCGTGCGGGCATCCGCGCCGCTCGGCCGCCAGGTCCAGCACGGCCGTCGCGAACTCGCCGGCCGCGACGGCGGCCTCGTGGGTGACGTATCGCAGGCCGCCTCCGGCCACGATCGTCGTCTCCGACCAGTGGACCAGCTCCGGCCAGCGCTCGTCGGGGAAGCCCAGCAGCCAGCCGATCATCCGGCCCGGCAGCGGGGCGGCCAGCGCCGGGACGGCGTCCACGGTGCGCCTGTCCAGGGCGTCATCGATGAGCTCGGTGACCACGGCCCGGATCCGGTCGGTGTATCTCTCCGCCACGTAGCGCGGGGTGAAGCGCTTGTAGACCAGGCGGCGGCGCTCGGCGTGCTCGGGGTCGTCCAGCCCGATCATCGACGGGTCGCTGGGGAGCTGGGGGCGGTAGCCGCCGGTGTTGGTCCAGAGCTTCGGGGCCCGCTCGATCGCGGAGACGTCGGCGTGCCGGGAGACGCCCCACAGGCCGTTGCCCGCGTCGAAGTGGACCGGCGCGTGCTCGCGCAGCCAGGCGTAGACCCGCCAGGGGTCGCCGGCGTACATGTCGCCGTCGAGCAGGTCGATCCCGGCCGCGTCGAACGCCGGCGCCGGTGCCGCGGCGGGCGGTGCGGCCTGCCGGTCCGCCTCGGAGAAGGGGGTGTTCATCTGCCCCTCCCGGCCGGGTGCGGTGCGGGGCGGGCGACGCCGGCGGCCGTCGCGGCGCGGATGACGAGATCATGCATGATCAGCTCCGGAACGTCGGGGGATTGCGGGGCGTTCGCGTCAGGTCGCGGCGGGTCCTTCCATCAGGCGAGCACTCCCGCCGCGCGCAACTTGGCGGCGGCCTCGTCGGACAGTCCCCAGGAGGACAGGTCGGCCAGCCGGGTCGCGGGGGAGAGGTCCTGTCCGGCCGCGCCGACCAGGCGCGGCGCGGGCGCGGGCTGCCGGACGCCGCCGACCTCGACGAAGGCGCCGCGGGCCCTGTTGTGCGGGTGGTCGGCGGCCTCGGCCATGTCCAGCACGGGGGAGACGCACGCGTCCGACCCCTCGAACACCGCCTCCCACTCGGCGCGGGTCCTGGACCTGAACGCCTCGGCCAGCCGCTCGCGCAGCGCGGGCCACTGGGACCTGTCGCCCCGGTCGGGCAGGTCCCCGAGGCCCATCAGCGTGACCATCTCCGTCCAGAACTGCGGCTCCAGCGCGCCGACCGCGAGGAACTTGCCGTCGGCGGTCTCGTAGGTGTCGTACATGGGCGCGCCGGTGTCGAGCAGGTTGGTCCCGCGGGGGCCCCAGAAGCCGCTCTGGACCCCGTGGTAGAACATGGCGAACAGCGTCGCCGCCCCGTCGACCATGGCCGCGTCGATCACCCTGCCCTCGCCGGTCCGCTCCCGCTCGATGAGCGCCAGCAGCACGCCGTACGCCAGCATGAGGCCGCCGCCGGCGAAGTCGCCGAGGATGTTGATCGGCGGGGTGGGCCGGTCGCCCTCGCGGCCCAGCATCGACAGGACGCCGGAGATCGCGATGTAGTCGATGTCGTGCCCGGCGGTCGGCGCCAGCGGGCCCTCCTGGCCCCAGCCGGTCATCCGCCCGTAGACCAGGCGCGGGTTGACCTCGTGCAGGTCGGCGGGGCCGATGCCGAGCCGCTCGGCGACCCCCGGCCGGAAGACCTCGATGACCACGTCCGCGTTCCTGACCAGCTCCTTGAACGCGGCCACGCCCTCGGGTGACTTCAGGTCCAGGCCGACCGTCCGCTTGCCCCGGTCCATCACGTCGGCGCGCGGCCTGTCCCCCGCCGCGGTGACGGTGCCGACGCGCTCGACCCGCAGCACCTCCGCGCCGTGGTCGGCCAGCATCATCCCGGCGAACGGCCCGGGGGCCAGGCCGGCCAGCTCAAGCACGCGGACTCCGGCCAGCGGGCCCTTCCTGGTCACGCGCTCCATCGACATCTCCTCGGGTGCGGTCTCGACTCTAGCCGGGCACGGCTCACACAAGCAAGCGCTTGGTAATATGCGGCCTTCCCTCGAGCCAAGTAGAACAACATTCGGCTTTCTGTGGCAAGACATCCGGCATGGGGCCGCGTGGTGCTTGGGTGTTATGGGAAACTTGCGCGTTATCTGAATGGGGACCTAGGGGTTGCGCGATGACATATCCGCACAGTGAACGGATGGTCGCTGGGCGTTACCGACTGCTGCGGGAGCTCGGCCGGGGCGGCATGGGCGTGGTGTGGGAGGGATACGACACGCTCCTGGACCGGCCGGTCGCGGTCAAGGAGGTGCTCCTCCCGCCGAACCTCGCCCCGGCCGAGCACGAGCGCCAGCTGACCCGCACCTCGCGAGAGGCCAGGACAGCGGCCCGGCTCAACCACCGGGGCATCGTGGCGGTCTACGACGTGGCCGAGCAGGACGGCCGTCCCTGGATCATCATGGAGCTCGTCAGGGCCCGCGGCCTGGACGAGGCCGGCCCGCTCCCGGTCCAGCAGGTCGCCGACATCGGCCGCCAGGTGCTGTCGGCGCTCCAGGCGGCCCACGAGGCCGGAATCCTGCACCGCGACGTCAAGCCCAGCAACATCCTGCTCGCCCCCGACGGCCGGGCCGTGCTGACCGACTTCGGCATCGCGACGGTGGAGGGCGACACCTCGCTGACCCAGACCGGCATGGTGACGGGTTCGCCCAGCTTCCTGCCGCCGGAACGTGCCACGGCCGACGCGGCGGGCCCCTGGTCCGACCTGTGGGCGCTCGGCGCCACCCTCTACGCCGCGCTGCTGGGTCACGGCCCCTTCGAGCGCACCACCGCCATCGCCACCCTCGGCGCCCTCCTCACCGAGGAGCCCGACTTCAGCCGGGTGCCCCCCGCGATGCGGGAGGTGCTCACGGGCATGCTCCAGCGCGACCCCGCCCACCGGCTGACCCTCCAGCAGGCCGACGCGCTCCTGGCGGAGGTGGGCGGCGACCCCGCGGCGGCGCCCCGCCGTACCGAACGGCACCGCAGGCGGGACGCGCCCACCTCGGCGATGCCCGCCCCGCGGCGCAGGCGCGACCGCGGCCGCGGCCGGATCCCGCTGATCGTGGCCGCCGTGGTGGTCCTGGCCGGCGGGGGAGCGGCGGCGGCCGTGGCGATGACGCAGTCGCAGCCGCCGAGCACCCCGCAGGCCGGCCCGGTCTCGGACACCTCCACCGTCGCCGCCGTGGCCACCCCGACGGAGCCGCCGAGCGAGTCCCCCACCCCCAGGCCGTCCAGGAGCCGTACCGCCGTCGCGGAGGGGCAGCAGTGGAGGCAGTGGCAGGCCAAGCCCCCGGAGAACTGGTCCATCGGGTATCCGGCCGGCTGGAAGGGCGACTGGGCCGCCGAGACGGGCTACACCCAGTGGCTGCGCCGCGACGGGGGCGCGCACATGTCGGTGGAGGTGCTCCCCGGCCCCCACGACAGCCTGGAGTCGCTCCAGGAGACCGTCAGGACCGACGTGGCGCAGTGGAGCGAGATCGACGCCGACGAGGTCACGCGCGTCCCCCTGGCCTACGGCACCGGCCTCCAGTGGGAGTTCACCTGGACGATGAAGGACAGCGGCGGCGTGCCGTGGGCCCGTCCCGGAGTGACCTACCACGAGGTCCGCCGGTTCATCGGGGTCGGCGACACGGTCATGGTGCTGAGCTGGACCACCGCCGAAGCCGAGTGGAAGAGCCAGCTGAACAGCATGAACCGGGCCTTCAAGAGCTTCCAGCCGCGCGGAGGCGAGTGAGGTGACATGGAGGGTGCTGGCGCTGCCGCCGCTTCCCGAGCAGGCGCTGCGCGACCTGCTCGGGCCGCTGGGAGAGCGGGTCGAGGTGTCCGTCCCGGCCCGCCGTGACCGGGAGGCGCTGCTCGCCGCCCTGCCGGAGGCCGAGATCGTGGTCGGCGACTGGAGCGGCGGGCTCGCGCTGGACGCCGAGGCCGTCCTCGCCGCCCCGCGCCTGGCGTTCGTGCAGCAGCCGTCGGTGGGCGTGGACGGCCACGACCTCGGCGCGCTGGCCGCCGCCGGAGTGCCGCTGGCCAACACCGCCGGAGTGAGCGCCATCGCGGTGGCCGAGTGGTGCTTCGCCGCCGCGCTCGCGCTGTCGAGGCGGCTGCTCGACGCCGACGCCGCGGTCCGCGCGGGCGGCTGGCCCCAGCTCGACCTCGGCCCCAGGGAGCTGTACGGCTCGCGGGTCGGCATCGTCGGCTTCGGCCCGATCGGCGAGGCGTGCGCCCGGATGTTCGACGGCTACGGCTGCGAGGTGTCCTACTGGACGCGGCGGCCCCGCGAGGTGCCCTACGCCTACCGGGAGCTGGAGGCGCTGGTCGCCGGCTCCGACGTGCTCGTGGCGGTGATCGCCCTGTCGGAGGAGACCCGGGGCCTGATCGACCCGTCCCGGATGCCCGCGGGATCGCTGCTGGTCAACGCCGCCCGCGGGGGAGTGGTGGACCAGGCGGCGCTGCTGTCGGCCCTGGAGTCCGGGCACCTGGGCGGCGCCGCGCTGGACGTGTTCGAGACCGAGCCGCCGCCGCCCGGAGACCCGCTGCGCCACAGCGCCCGGGTGCTGCTGTCGCCGCACGTGGCCGGGGTGACCCCGCAGTCCACCGGCCGCCTGGTCCGGTGCGTGCTGGACAACCTGCGGGCCGCGGTGGAGGGACGTCCCGTGGCCAACGTGCTCAACGGGGTGGACCCGGTGGTCCGGCGCCGTCCCGAGGACGGACGTCCGTAGAGTTTTCGCGCGTTTAACGTGTCCCGTCTGGCTCGCGGGACACCCGGGATATAACGTGCGAGGGGCGATCTTTACTATGAGGGCTCTGGGGGTGAGGTCCTGTGCAACAGATGACACAGATGTCGGCGCATCGGCGCGCCGTCGAGCAGATCAGGGAGTCCTACGCCGCGATTCCCGAGGACGCGGTGCCCCGGCTGGCCAAGGCCACGACCAACCTGTTCCGCTTCCGGGACGGCGCTTCCGGAGCGAAGCTGTCGGCCCGGGACCTGGACCAGGTCATCGAGGTGGACCCGGTCACCATGACCGCCGAGGTCCAGGGGATGACCACCTACGAGCACCTGGTGGACGCCACGCTCGCGCACGGGCTGATGCCCTACGTCGTGCCGCAGCTCAAGACGATCACGCTGGGCGGCGCGGTGACCGGGCTGGGCATCGAGTCCACCAGCTTCCGCGACGGGCTGCCGCACGAGTCGGTCGAGGAGCTGGAGATCCTCACCGGCGACGGCCGGATCGTCGTGGCACGCGACGACAACGAGCATCGCGAGCTGTTCCGTGCCTTTCCCAACTCCTACGGCACGCTCGGTTACGCGCTCCGGATCCGGATCAAGCTCAAGGCCGTCCAGCCGTACGTCCGGCTGACCCACATCCCGTTCGGCGACGCCGACAAGTGCATGGTCGCCATGAAGGAGATCTGCGAGAGCGGCGAGCACGACGGCGAGCCGGTCGACTTCGTGGACGGCACGTTCTTCGGTCCCGGTGAGCTCTACGTGACCGTCGGCCGGTTCGCCGAGCGCGCGCCCTACCTGTCGGACTACACCGGCATGCGCATCTACTACCGGTCGATCCAGACCAGGACCCGCGACTGGCTGAGCATCCGCGACTACCTGTGGCGCTGGGACACCGACTGGTTCTGGTGCTCGCGCGCCTTCGGCGTGCAGGGGGCGCTGGTGCGCTCGCTCATGCCGCGCAAGTGGATGCGCTCCGACGTCTACCGCAGGCTCGTCGGCCTCGACCGCAAGTACGGCGTGATCGCCCGGGTGGACCGGTGGCGGGGCCAGCCCGTCCAGGAGTCGGTCATCCAGGACATCGAGGTGCCCGTCGAGCGCGGTGCGGAGTTCCTGGACTTCTTCCACGACAGAGTCGGCATGACGCCGGTGTGGATGTGCCCGCTGAAGTCCTCCGGCGAGTGGCCGCTCTACCCGCTGGAGCCCGGACGGCTCTACGTCAACTTCGGCTTCTGGGGCACAGTCCCCCTGCCCCGGGGCCAGTTCGACGGGTACTACAACCGTCTCATCGAGAACAAGGTGCACGAGCTGGACGGGCACAAGTCGCTGTACTCGACGTCCTTCTACTCCCGAGACGAGTTCTGGCGGTTTTATAACGGAATCGCCTACTGGCCGGTCAAACGGGCATACGACGCGGGTGGCCGGTTGCTCGACCTCTACGACAAGTGTGTGCGGGGGCGTTAGGAGGTTGATTCTGTGAAGCTCGCAGAAATCTTCGAAAAGGTCATAGGGCCTCAGGCGGACATCCGGTTCGCCGCCTATGACGGCAGCAAGGCCGGTCCACCGAATGCGGACATCAGCATCGAGGTGAAGTCCCCGGCTGCGGTGGCCTACCTGGCGCAGGCCCCTGGGGAGCTCGGTCTCGCCAGGGCGTACGTGTCCGGCCATCTCGACGTCCAGGGCGACATGTACAACCTGCTGTCGCGGATGTGGTCGCTCACCATCAACGACATCCCGACGAGCGAGAAGCTCGCGGCCGTCCGCGCTCTCGGCATCAAGCCCCTGCTGATGCGGGTGCCGCCGCCTCCCCAGGAGGTACGGCGCAGCATGCTGGCCAAGATGGGCAGCAGGCACGCCAAGCAGCGCGACGCCGAGGCGATCCACCATCACTACGACGTCTCCAACAGGTTCTACGAATGGGTGCTCGGCCCGTCCATGGCCTACACCTGTGCGGTCTTCCCCAGCGAGGAGTCCACGCTGGAGGAGGCGCAGCACGCCAAGTTCGACCTGGTCGCCAAGAAGCTGGGTCTCAAGCCCGGAATGCGGCTGCTGGACGTGGGCTGCGGCTGGGGCGGCATGGTCATGCACGCCGCCCGCGAGTACGGCGTGAAGGGGCTCGGGGTCACCCTCTCCCGCCAGCAGGCCGAGTGGGCGCAGAAGGCCATCGCCGAGGAGGGGCTGGGCGACCTGGCCGAGGTCCGCCACATGGACTACCGGGACGTGAAGGAGAGCGGCTTCGACGCCGTCAGCTCGATCGGCCTGACCGAGCACATCGGCAAGGAACAGCTGCCGTTCTACTTCCGGTTCCTGTACGACAAGCTCAAACCCGGCGGCCGGATCCTCAACCACTGCATCACCCGGCCGACCGGCACCGAGAAGACCATCAACGCCGGCGGCTTCATCAACCGCTACGTCTTCCCCGACGGGGAGCTGGAGTCGGTCGGCTACCTGGCCCGGCAGATGGAGGACCTCGGCTTCGAGATCCGCCACGAGGAGAACCTGCGCGAGCACTACGCCCAGACTCTCCGCTACTGGTGCGCCAACCTCGACGAGCACTGGGACGAGGCGGTCGAGGAGGTCGGTCAGGGCACGGCCAGGGTCTGGCGGCTCTACATGGCCGGCTGCGTGGTCGGCTTCGAACGCAACAAGATCCAGCTTCACCAGATCCTCGGTGTGAAGCTCGACGCCCAGGGCGCGGCCCACATGCCGCTGCGCCCCTCCGTCGACTGGCCCTGATCCTCATCCGGTAATACGGTCCGCGCCCTTCACGGGACGCGGGCCGTACCGCCGGACCCTCCGGGAGGGGTTCCGCTCTCCGAGGTCAGCCCGGAGAAGGCGACCTTTCCGTCGGCGGAGAGCCGCAGGACCGGGATGGCCTTGTTGACCGGGTTGCCCCTCTTGTCGAAGGAGATCCACCCGCTGGCGGCGGCCACGGTGAAGGGTGCGCTCGTCAGCAGGTTCGCGACGGCGCTCGCCGTGGGGCGGGTCGTGCCCTGCGCGGCGAAGATGTCCACCACCCCGATGGCGGTCAGCATCGCGTCATGGTGCATGATGGCCTGCCCGTCGTCGAGGGACTCCTCGGGGAACCTGGCGCCGAAGCTGTCGGTGCCCCGCCTGAAGCGGTTGGCTATCGCCGGCTGGACGGCCTCGGGGTGGCTGTCCCAGGCCGCCGGGTGGGCCAGCGCCGTGTAGTAGACCTCCAGATTGGCCCGGCTGTCGTCCCAGATCGGCTCCGGCTGGGACCGGTTGAGGTTGCTGGCGTCGTCGCCGGTGATGACGGTGATCTTCCGATCGGCGCACGTCCGGCGGGTCAGCGCCCGCAGGAAGGGCGGCAGGTTCTGCCAGCGCCCGGCGAAGAAGACCACGTTCGCGCCGCTGTTGCAGATCCGCTCCGGCATCTGCCCGAGCACCGTGTCCGCGCTGTCGAGCGAGGAACTGTAGGTCAGCGAGACGTTCAGCAGGCGGCTTCTCCTGTTCGCCGGGCTGACGACGTCGGCGAAGGCGGAGGTGAAGGACGCGGCGAGGGTGCTGGTGTAGGAGTCGCTCCCGTCCTCGTCCTGAACCAGGACCGCGGTGACGGCGCCGCGCTCCTTGAGGAAGTGCGCGATGGCCCTGGCCTGGGCGCTGTTGGGAGGGGACACCCGGACCATGGTGGCCTTGTCGGCGAGCTTGTCGGAGGTGATGACGGCGCCCACCATGGCGATCTGGGCCGCCGAGAGCTCGTCGATCGCCTTCTCCGTCCCCGCGACGCTCGAACCCAGCCCGGTGACCGCCACCAGGTGCTCCTGCCCCGCCGCCTTCTCCTTCAGCTCGCCCACCGTGGCCCGCCAGGCGTCGGAGTCGCCGGAGGAGTCGGCGAGCAGGAGCTGCACGTTCGGCGCGCTCGCGTCGCCCTCGTTGTGGTTGCTCCAGTACTGGGCCAGGTAGGCCCCCTGCAGGGCGTGCCGGATGGACTCGGTGCTCTGGGTGCTCGTCGGACTGACCACCGGGTCCATCGGCAGCATCACCGCGATGCTCACGTAGGGCGTGCCCTGCCCGCGCACCCACTCGTTCTCCCGGCGGATCAGCTCCGCGACGGGTGACAGGTTCGCGGTGTAGTGGCCGGACCCGTCGGTGACCCGGGGACGCGGGCGGAGGACGAGGAACAGCCCGGCGCCCAGGGCGCCGGCGAGCAGCACGCAGAGCAGCCCGAACCAGAAGGGGTGGACCTTCCGGAACGGCGCGCGCTTGTCGAAACCGCGCTGCTCACTCATCGTCGTCCTCCCGGTCGTAGCGGTGGGCCTCGTTCACGAGGATCGTTCTGCCGCTGGTCGCGTACCGGGCGAGCAGCCTCAGGCCGTCCGCGACGCTCCGGCGCCTGTTGCGCAGGGGGTCCACCCCGGGATCGGACAGGAACCAGCGGTCGACGACCACGCTGCGCACGACGGCCAGCCGCTCCGCGCCGCCTGTCCGGTCCGGGAAGGGCCGGTCGCGCGGGTCGTCCGGCGGCTCCTGCCCGGCATGGTCGCCCCGCCCGTCCTGCGGCTCCTGTATGAGCCGGCCGTACAGGTCGTCCGGCGACATCGTCACGGGCAGCCGGTTCGGCGCGGAGGTGATCCAGTTGTACTGCCTGATCCACGCGGCCATGTCGATCCTGTTGAACCGCCCGTCGAGGAGCGCCACCACCTCCCGCAGGTGGCGGCGGCCGGCGGCCGTCAGGTCCACGCGGGCGAGCCGGTGGTGCATGACCATGGACAGCCGGTCGCGGGGCAGGTCCTCACGGGAGGTGTAGAGGGCCTCCAGCCGCTGGTGGGCGATGTCCCACAGCGGGCCGTCGCGGCGGTGGCGGCGTTCGAGTTCCCGCAGCAGCAGGCGTCTGAGCCAGGGGTGGATGGCCGGCGCCCTCTCCTGCCCCGGACCGGGGACGAGCCACATCTGGTCGCCGAGCTCGTCGACCGCCGAGCGCCAGGGACGCGACAGCAGCCCGGCGTCATCGGCGTCCGCCAGGTTGGTCGCGGCCGAGCACGCGACCAGGTCCTCCAGGTCGTGGGGGAAGTCCCGGAAGGGGTGCTGCGCGTGCGTCCGGTCCAGGGCGGGAAGCCCGCGCAGGCCCTGCTCGGTCCAGCCGAGGTCCTGCCCGTGGTCCCGCGCGTCCGCGTTCTCGTGCCGGTCCGGCCCGTGCTCTTGTGCGCCCGTGTTCTCGTGCGGGTCCTGCCCGTGGTCCCGCGCGTCCGCGTTCTCGTGCGGGTCCTGCCGGTGGTCCCGTACGGCCCTGCTCCCGTGCGCCTCCCGCTCGGCTCGGGCCGAGTCCCGTCCCTCCCCGCGCTCCCGGGCCGCCATGGCCTCCAGCAGGTGCGTGACCGCCAGCGGGTGGCCGCCGGTCAGCGCGTGCACGAATCCCGTGTGAGCCCTGCCCGGCCGTCCCCGGGTGGCTCCGCGCATCCGTGCCACCTCGGTGCGGCTGAGGCCGGGCAGCAGCACCGGGTACCACCAGCGGTCGCGCCTGCCGTTCGCGCGGTTGGCGAGCCAGTCGCCGTGGCCGGCCTGCCGCAGCCGGCGTGGGTGCCGGGCCACGCCGTCCTCGGGGGGTTTGAGGGTCCCCGGGCGGTCCCAGTGATGGCCGAGGTCCTGCCAGGACCTGGAGGTGGCGACCACCAGCAGGGGGTCCCCGCCGGCCGGGCCCGGGGCGGCGGCCCGGTGGGTCTTGGCGGCCACCAGCGCCCGCAGGAACTCCCGGCCGGAGGGGCTGTCGGAGTTGTCCAGCAGGACCAGGCAGTTGCGCGGGCGCCATTTCCTGGACCAGCCCTCCCGCAGGTCCTCCAGGAGTGCCTCGCAGATGATCTGCGCCGCCGCCGGGGACCCGTCCTCGGCCGCGCTGGAACGTGCCAGGTCCGTCAGGCCGCCGGGGTCGAGCCGGTCGCGGTACCAGGCCATGCCCTTGCGGTCCAGCAGATCCACCAGCCGCCGCCCCCGCGCGATCCGGTCGATCATCGTGGCGATGAGCGGACCGGCCACCGGCAGCACCGGAACGCTCCCGCCGAGCAGATTGAAGATCTCCTGAAGGGTCCTGGCGCTGTCCGGGATCCCGCGCCTGCCGCGGATCAGCTCGTAGAGCTCCTGTTCCGCCTCCTCCTGCCTCAGCCCGGGGTCCAGCGAGAGCGCCAGGTTCCCCAGCACCACCCGGGGCAGCTTGACGGGCGCGAATTGGCGCCAGCGGTGGCCCATGACGCGGCGCGCGATCTGCGCGGCGATTTCCCATACCTTTATGTCGGGGTGTTCGGCGCAGTCAATGTGGACAAATGGCAATGAAAAGGAGGTCGCGGCGTTTTCCGCGACCTCCTTCAGGAGAGTGGTCTTGCCGCTCCCGCGTGGGCCGAAGAGCATGATGACGGGCAGCTCGCCGCCCCCGGGCCCATCCTCGCGGTCGAGGCATTCGTTGATCAACCGCCCGCAGGCGACCGCCAACTCGCTGTTCGCCATGTTCTACCCGCCTTCGGCAATTCCCGGCCTGCTGCACTGGAGGCTGAACGAGAGCACGCCCGCCATCTCAAGGGCGGGACCGCATCGTAACCCAGCTTTTCGGGAAATGCTTTTGAGTCAGGCATATATGGCTATTTTCAATTATCTACAGAAAGCCCGGCCGTTCACCTGAGCTCGCGCTTGAGGATCTTCCCGGTCGCGGTCATCGGAAGCGCGTCGCGGAACTCGACCACCCGCGGATACTTGTAGGCCGCCATGTTCTCCTTGCACCAGGCGACCAGCTCCTCCTCGGTGACGGACACGCCGGGAGCGCGGATGATGTAGGCCTTGACCTCCTCGCCGTGCGAGTCGTGGGAGATCCCGACCACCGCGGCCAGGGAGACCCCGGGGTGGGTCATCAGGACCTCTTCGATCTCGCGCGGGTAGACGTTGAAGCCACCCCGGATGATCATGTCCTTGGCCCGGTCGATGATCGAGTAGTAGCCGTCGGCGTCGCGGGTGGCGATGTCGCCGGTGCGGAACCAGCCGTCGTTCATGACCTCGGCGGTCGCCTCGGGCCGGTTGTAGTAGCCCTTCATCACGTTGTGGCCGCGGATCGCGATCTCGCCGGGCCCTTCGCCCTCGACCGTCTTCCACTCGCTGTCGACCAGCCGCATCTCCACGCCCCAGATCGGCGTGCCGATCGTGCCGGGCTTGGTGGGCCTGCCGAGCTGGTTGAAGCTGGCCACCGGGGAGGTCTCCGACAGGCCGTAGCCCTCCAGGATGCCGATGCCGAAGGTGGCCTCGAAGTCCTTGAGCACCTCGACCGGTGAGGAGGCGCCGCCCGCGACCGCGACCTTGAGGGAGGTGGGCACCTCGTCGCCGTCGGCGTGGATCTTCGACAGCATGGCCCAGTACATGGTCGGCACGCCCGCGAACAGCGTGATGTTCTCGGCGCGCATCAGCTCCAGGGCGGGGCCGGGCTCGAAGCGCGGCATGAGCACCACGGTCGCCCGGCGGCGGAAGCCGAGGTTCATGACGGTGGTCTGGCCGAAGGAGTGGAACAGCGGCAGCGCCGCCAGGAAGGCGTCGCCGCCCTCGCTGCGCGGGAACATCTCATCCGAGACCATGGCGTTGAGCAGCATGTTCTGGTGGCTGAGCTCGGCGCCCTTGGGCTGGCCGGTGGTGCCGCTGGTGTAGAGGATCACCGCGGTGTCGTCCGGAGCGGTCTGCACGGTCGAGAACTCGCCCGGCACGCCGTCCAGCGCCGCCCACAGCGTCTCGCCGTACTCGGACTCGGTGGCGAACGCGGCGGCCGGCAGCACGAAGAAGTGCTCGGTCGCCCCGGCCTGGTCGAAGCCCGCCCGGCCGCGCTCGCCCAGCGGCAGCTCCGGCGTGCCCTCGAAGCAGAACAGCGCCTTGGCCTCGCAGTCCTCCAGGTGGTAGGCGATCTCCCTGGACTGCAGCAGCACGTTGAGCGGCACGACCGTGGCGCCGGTCTTGAGGATCCCGTAGTACACGAAGGGGAAGTAGGGAAGGTTGGGGCAGGCCAGCGCGACCCGGTCGCCCTTGCCGACGCCCCTGGAGACAAGCAGGTTGGCAACCTGGTTCGCGATGGTGTTGACCAGGGAGTACGGCAGCCTCAGATCACCGAAGACCAGTGCGGTGCGGTCGGGCTGCTCCCGGGCGCTGTCCTCCAGCGCGATCGACAGGTTGAGCATGGTGCGTCCTCCTCCGAACAAGCTCTGACCCGCTCATACTCGCAGCCCGAGATACCTACCGGTAGGTAACCAAGGTTACAAATTGACGTGTAAAGCAGCGAGGAGTAAGCAGATGAGAGCCCGCTTACCGGGGCGAGCCGGCCGTCCGTGCGTTCGTACGACGAAGGGTCAGTGGCCACATGGAGTACGACTATGTGATCGTAGGCGCCGGCTCGGCGGGATGCGTGCTGGCCAACCGGCTCTCGGCGGACTCCGCCACGACCGTGGCGCTGATCGAGGCGGGGGGCTCCGACGACAGGCTGGAGGTCCGGATGCCCGCCGGCTTCGCCAAGCTCTTCAAGACCGACCGCGACTGGGCCTTCACCACCGCCGAGCAGCCCGGACTGTCCGGCCGCGAGCTGTACTGGCCGCGCGGCCGGATGCTCGGCGGCTCCTCCTCGATGAACGCCCAGATGTGGGTGCGCGGGCACCGGGCCGACTACGACGGCTGGGACGTGCCCGGCTGGTCCTACGAGGAGGTCCTGCCGTACTTCCACAGGGCCGAACGGCGCGTCGGCTCCAACCTCGGCGGCGTGTACGGCACGGCGGGCCCGATCCACATCTCCGAGCTGCGCAGCCCCAACCCCTCCACCGCGGTGTTCCTGCGGGCCTGCGAGGAGCTCGGGCTCACCCGGCTGGACGAGCTCAACGGCCCGTCCAACGAGGGCTGCTGCCCGACCCCGGTCACCCAGAACCGGGGACGCCGCTGGAGCTCCGCCGACGCCTACCTCAGACCCGCCGCCAAGCGGCCCAACCTCACCGTGCTGACCTCCTCGCACGTGCGCAGGGTCCTGATCGAGGACGGGCGCGCGACGGGCGTGGAGTACGGCGACGGCACGGTGGTGCGGGCGCGCAGGGAGGTCGTCCTGTCGGCCGGGGCGATCGGCTCCCCGCACCTGCTGATGCTGTCGGGCGTCGGCGCGGCCGACGAACTGCGGGCGGAGGGCGTCGAGCCGGTCCACGAGCTGCCCCAGGTCGGCAGGAACCTCCAGGACCACCTGGCCTCGGGCGTCATCCTGCACTGCCCCAGGCCGGTCACGCTCGCGGGCGCCGAGTCGGTCGCCAACCTGCTCCGCTTCCTGGTCGGTCGTACCGGCATGCTGACCTCGAACGTCGGCGAGGCCGTGGCCTTCATCCGCACCTCCCCCGGAGAGGCCGCCCCCGACATCGAGCTGATCTTCGCGCCCGGCCCGTTCATCGACCACGGCCTCACCCCGCCCCCCGGCCACGGCCTGACCATCGCCTCGATCCTGCTCCAGCCGGAGAGCCGCGGCCGTGTCTCGCTCAACGGCCGCGACGTGGTGATCGACCCCGCCTACCTGACGGCGGAGGCCGACGTGCGGCGGCAGGTCGCCGGGCTGCGGAAGGCCAGGGAGCTGTTCGCCACCGAGGCGCTCAGGCCGTTCGCCGGGCCGCCGATGAATCCGTACTGGGGCGCGGAGACCGACGAGGAGCTCGACCGCTGGATCCGCGAGCGCAGCGAGACCCTCTACCACCCGGTGGGCACCTGCCGGATGGGGGAGGACGCCGAGGCGGTGGTGGACCCGGCGCTGAGGGTCCGCGGGATCGGAGGCCTCCGGGTCGTCGACGCCTCGGTCATGCCGGTCATCAACCGGGGTCACACCCACGCCCCCACCGTGATGATCGCGGAGAAGGCCGCCGACCTCATCACCCGCGCCGGGTGAGCGGGGCCGCCCGCGCACCGTGGTCCGCACCGACAGCTCACGGCCGCCTGTGCCGTGGCTCACACTTGACGTAAGTGAACACTTGCATAAATCTGGGTTGATGACCGTGAGTGCGACGGATGTCGACCTGTCGGAGATCCTGTTCTGGGCCCGCCCGCAGGCGGAGCGCATGGAGGCATTCAAGCGGCTCCGGGAGCTGGACCGGCCCGTGTTCGTGCGGGAGAACAAGATCCCCTTCGTCGGGCACGGACCCGGCTACCGCGCCCTGGTGCGGCACGCGGACGTCTCCGAGGCCAGCCGGAACGCCGGGGTGTTCAGCAGTGAGCCGACGGCCAACAGCGTCGTCGACATGCCCCGGTGGATGGCGGTCTACTTCGGGTCGATGATCAACATGGACGACCCCCGGCACGCCCGGCTCCGCCGCATCGTCTCCCGGGCGTTCACCCCCAGGGTCCTGTCGAAGATGGAGGAGGACCTGCAGCGGGCGGCCACCCGGATCGTGGACGAGGCGATCGCCGAGGGGCCGGGCGACTTCGTCGCCCAGATCGCGGCCCGGCTGCCCGTCCAGGTCATCTGCGACATGATGGGCATCCCGCCGGAGCTCCACCCCCGGGTGCTCCGCGCCACCAACATCATCCTGGGCAACGCCGACTCCGAGTACACCGGCATCGACCCGGAGCTCACCCGCTGGAACGTCGGCCGGGGCCTGGTCAAGCTGATGGCCGCCGGACGCGAGCTGAACCGGCTGGCCGCCAGGCTCGGCCGCCGGCGCCGGGGTGACTCCACCGGCGACCTGACCAGCATGCTGGTCAACGGCGAGGAGTCCCTCACCCCGCAGGAGCTCGGCTCGTTCTTCATCCTGCTCGTGGTCGCCGGCAGCGAGACCACCCGCAACGCCATCTCCCACGGCCTCAAGCTGCTCACCGACCACCCGGCCCAGCGCGAGCTGCTCCTGGACGACTTCGACGGGCGCATCCCGGGCGCCGTCGACGAGATCATCCGCTACTCCACCCCGGTGATCCAGTTCCGGCGCACGGTCACCCGCGAGCACGAGATGAACGGGCAGGTCTACCACAAGGGCGACAAGGTCCTGCTCTTCTACAACTCCGCCAACCGCGACGAGGCGGTCTTCGCCGATCCCGACGTCTTCGACATCACCCGCCATCCCAACCCGCACGTCGGCTTCGGCGGTCCCGGCCCCCACTACTGCCTGGGCGCCCACCTGGCCCGTCGCGAGGTCACCGTGATGTTCCGCGAGCTCTTCACCCGCATGCCTGCCATCCGGGCCGCCGGCGAGCCCTCCTATCTGCTGTCCAACTTCATCAACGGCGTCAAGCACCTGCCCTACACGGCCTGACCCGCACGCGGTCCCGGCCGGCGCGGTCCGGGGTGAAGGCGGCGAGGGCGGGTCCGGCCGTCCGGGGTCTCCGGCGTGCCCGCCGGTGAGCGCGGAGACGGGTCCGCCGAGGGTGGTCACTACGTCAGCCAAGCGAATGCCGGTATGTGTACCGTGGACATCCGCTCCACGGGCATCGGGGCCGCCACCACAGGCGGTGACGGGCTCGCGCGTCCGGTGGCGGGGGATGGACGCCCCCTGTTCTCCGGGGTGCCGCCACGGGATCGGCGGCCTCGTCCCGGGCTGGTTAGGTTGAAGATCATGTGGCAGGATCAGAAAAACCGAATGTGGTTCTAGTAGGGGGCTGACGTGACGGTCTCACTGGCGGACATCGACCTGTCCGACATCGCCTTCTGGGAGCGGCCGATGGCCGAGCGCGAGGCCGCCTTCGCGCTGCTGCGCGCCCAGGCGGCCCCGCTCCGGTTCGCCGAACCGGAGATCAGCTTCGCCCTTCCGGGACCCGGCTACTACGCCCTGGTCAGGCATGCCGACATCGTGGAGGCCAGTCGTACCCCCGAGGTCTTCTCCTCGGGGCGGGGGTCCACCGCCATCCACGACCTGGGCCCGGAGTTCAGCGAGTACTTCGGCTCGATGATCAACATGGACGACCCGAGGCACGCCCGGCTCCGCCGGATCGTCTCCCGGGTGTTCACCCCCAAGATGATCAAGCAGTTCGAGGCCGACGTGCAGGTCGAGGCCACCCGGATCGTGGACGACCTGATCGCCCGGGGGCCCGGCTGCGACTTCGTCACCGAGGTGGCCGCCAAGCTCCCCTTGAAGATCATCTGCGACATGATGGGCATCGGTCCCGAGCACTACCAGACGGTCTTCGACGCCTCCAACATCATCCTGTCCGGCGGCGACCCCGAGTTCATCCAGGACGTCAGCCGTGCGGCCGAGCTGCTCCTCGGTGCGGGACAGCGCCTGCAGGACCTCGTCGTCTCCCTGGCCGCCGAAGGCGGCGACAACCTCATCACCTCGCTGACCAGCGCCAACATCGACGGCGAGAAGCTGACGATGCAGGAGCTCGGCTCGTTCTTCATCCTGCTGGTGGTGGCGGGCAACGAGACCACGCGCAACGCCATCTCGCACGGCCTGCACCTGTTCACCGAGAATCCGGACCAGCGCGCGCTGCTCCTGGCCGACCTCGACGGCCGCCTCCCCGGCGCGGTCGAGGAGATCGTCCGCCTGGCCTCCCCGGTCGCCTGGATGCGCCGGACCGTCACCCGCGACCACGAGATGAACGGCCACCTCTACCGCAAGGGTGACAAGGTCCTGCTCTTCTACTGGGCCGCCAACCGCGACGAGGCGGTCTTCGCCGACCCCTACCGTTTCGACATCCGGCGCACCGAGGGCCCCCACGTGGGCTTCGGCGGCCCGGGGCCGCACTTCTGCCTCGGCGCCCACCTGGCCCGCCGCGAGCTCACCGTGATGTTCCGCGAGCTGTTCACCCGGATCCCGCAGATCCGCTCGGTGGGCGAGCCGGACCGCCTGCGCTCCAGCTTCATCAACGGCATCAAGCACCTCGATTGCGACTTCGGAGACGCTCCATTGACGTAAGTGGTTGCTTGCGCAAATGATTGACGGCATGAGCGTGACGCCAGCCGAGCGGAAGCCGATCGTCTCCGCCGCCGACTTCGACCTGTCGGACTACGACTTCTGGGCCAGGCCCATGCCGGAGCGCGAGCACGCCTTCCGGCTCCTGCGCGGCCTGGACCGCCCCGCCTTCTACGAGGAGATGGAGATCTCCTTCGCTCCCAAGGGGCCCGGTTACTACGCGCTGGTCAAGCACGCCGACATCCTGGAGGCCAGCCGCAACCCCGAGGTGTTCTGCTCCGGGGACGGCGGGGCCACCAACATCCCGGACATGCCGCCGGAGTTCACCGAGTACTTCGGCTCGATGATCAACATGGACGACCCGAGGCACGCCCGGCTCCGCCGGATCGTCTCCCGGGCGTTCACCCCCAAGATGATCAAGCAGTTCGAGGCCGACGTCGAGGCCGCCGCCGTCCGGATCGTCGACGACCTGATCGCCGGAGGGCCCGGCTGCGACTTCGTCACCGAGGTGGCCGCCAAGCTTCCCTTGAAGATCATCTGCGACATGATGGGGATCCCGGAGAGGGACTACGGCTCCGTCTTCGACCGGTCCAACGTGATCCTCGGCGGATTCGACCCCGAATACGGCGGCGACGACATGACCACGGTCGCCGAGAAGCTGCTGGCCGCCGGGATGGAGCTGCAGCAACTCGTCCAGGACCTCGCCGCGCACCGGGTCGAGCACCCCACGGGCGACCTCACCTCGTCACTGGTCAACGCCAACATCGACGGCGAGAAGCTCACCGCCCAGGAGCTCGGCTCGTTCTTCATCCTGCTGGTGGTGGCGGGCAACGAGACCACGCGCAACGCCATCTCCTACGGCCTGCGCCTGCTCACCCAGAATCCGGACCAGCGCGCGCTGCTCCTGGCCGACCTCGACGGCCGCCTCCCCGGCGCGGTCGAGGAGATCGTCCGCCTGGCCTCCCCGGTGAACTTCATGCGCCGCAAGGTCACCCGCGACCACGAGATGAACGGCCAGCTCTACCGCAAGGGCCAGAAGGTCGTCCTATACTACTGGGCGGCGAACCGGGACGAGAGCGTCTTCCCCGACCCGCTCCGCTTCGACGTCGCCCGCGACCCCAACCCGCACGTCGGCTTCGGCGGTCCGGGGCCGCACTTCTGCCTCGGCGCCCACCTGGCCCGCCGCGAGATCACCGTGATGTTCCGCGAGCTGCTCCGGAGGATCCCGCAGATCGAGGGCGGCAGGCCGCAGCGGCTCTACTCCAGCTTCATCAACGGCATCAAGCACATGGACTGCGCGTTCTGAGTCACGGAGCCGTCGACCGGATCGACTTGAACACGGTGTTGATGTCGGGCAGCAGCTCCTTCTTGCTGTCCGGCACCGACATGTAGACGATCGCGGGCAGGTCGGCGCCGGTGCTCAGGGCGGCCACGACCATGGTCGTCTTGGACGTGCCCGAGGTGATCTCATACGCGGAGAGCTGCCCCCGCAGGCCGTTGACGTTCAGGGTCTGCTGGGCGGTCTTGCGGGCGGAGTTGTCCTCGGGAAAGAACTTCTTCCGGCCGCTGGAGGCGACCGCGTTGATCACCGGGGCCAGGTTGGCCGGTGAGGTGTACTTGCTCTTCAGCCGGGGCGAGAGCGGTCCCGACATCACCTGGGCGAACTGCGTCTTGCCCGTGGAGTCCGGGCCGGCCGGGACGTACTGGCGGGTGGTGAAGCCGTAGGTGGTGGGCACGGCCGGGCGCTGGTCCTGCCGCCAGGGCGCGCCGAGCTGGGCCACGCTGATCGCCGCGGCCTGGTCGGACAGGGTGCCGGCCACCGGCGAGGCCTTGCCGGGGAAACGCGGCAGGCGGCCCACCGCCTGGGACTTGGCGGGCTTCTTGCCGGTCGCGGAGGGCTTGGCCTCCGGGACGGCCTCCTTGGTGGAAGCCAGGGGACCGGCCAGGAAGGCCCAGAGCACGGCGCCGATCAGGGCGATCACCACGGAACCGGCCAGCGCGAACACCCAGACCGGCCTGCCCGACCCGTCGAGATCCTGCTCGTCCTCCATGGCCTGGTAGTTGTCGCCGAAGACCGTGTTCCACAGCTCCTGCTGGCGCTCCGGCGGCGGGGTCTTCGGGCCGCTGATCTGGCCCGCGGTGACGAACGGCCTGTTGGGGTCGGACGGGTCCCTGCTCAGGTGCCCGCCCGGCTGGCCCGACATGGGCTGCTGGCCGGGATGCGGCTGTCCGGGGTGCGGCTGTCCGGGCATGGGCTGCTGTCCGGGGTGCTGGCCCGGCATGGGCTGCTGCCCCGGCATGGGCTGCCAGCCGGGGTACGGCTGGCCGGGATGCTGCTGGCCGTTGCCCGGATGGGCGGGCGCGAGCCCTCCCTGCGGGGGAGTGTGGTGGGGCGGAAGCTGCGGCGGGGCGCCCGGAGGCGCCTCCGGGGCGGTCGCCCCCGCGAGGGCCCACACGCCGGGGTTCTCCGGGGCGACGCCGTTGCCCGAGGGGCTGCCGAACGGGTCCTGGCCGCCGAAGGGGTTGGGGCTGGTG
>NZ_NGFP01000145.1 GCF_002149035.1 Streptosporangium minutum | reverse complement strand
ACGGAAACCCCGCCACTGGCCTCGACCTGCGCCGACACCGTAAACCCACAGGTCACGACCTACGACGGGAAAACCAACGTTGGGAAATCCACCCTCATAAGAAGAACAGAAAAGCAAGAAGACCAGCACCCCGAGAAGATCAGAAAAACCCTTCCCCTTCTCGCCGCAGGCGAGCGTGCGGACCGTAACGCGCGAGACGCCGCCACGACGCCTGCGGCGAAGCCCGAAGAACTCACCCGGATGGCCGCCACCGTCCTCGCCGGACTGCCCGGCCACTACCGCGACACCCCGCCCTGGCTGCGCTCCCGGCTGCTGAAGAGGATCTCCGAGGCCCTGGTCCATCACGCCCCCCTGGCCGTCGTCGACTACTGCGCCAAGTTCGCCGCCGACCCGGGATTCGGCGACTACGAGCACCTGCGCCGTTTCGACGACGTCCTCAGAAAGCTGACCGCCGATGTCGCCGACGGCACCGCCTGCCCCGGCTGCGGACGCGACCCCCGCCATCCGTTCTGCGCCGCCTATATCGAAGGCGGCTGTCGATGAAACGGCAGGCATCACGCTCGGCGAGCTCTGACCTCCTGATGACCATAGGTCTCCGGGCCAGCTTTGAATCTTCCGCACCGCGTCATTTGGGACACCGCCGACGCGATGAGCATCGTGCACCTGGCCTACATCCGCGCCGGTGCCGGGCACACCCTGATCGCCTCCCGGCAGTGGATCCCCGCCGAGCAGATCAGCGACCCCATCGCCGCGATCACTACCGGCCTGCCTCTGAATCTGGCCATCGGCCTGCTCAAAGACGTCTACGCCGACGGGGTGCCACTGGACTTCGTGGCCGACGACGTGTTCTCCGGCGCTCCCCGCGTGGCTGGTGAGGCCTTCACGAACTGGAGTCTCGCTCGTTCCTGAGCGCTACCACGCGGGGTGATCGCACAAGTTCCAGCCGTAATAGGTGTCGTAGGTGTCACCGTCCGACCCGCCGTCATTGTCGGACTCCCAGTACCAGGCGTACTTCTGATAATAGTCGGACCATGAGGAGTAGCTGATGTAGTGGTTACCCGTGTTGTGGGAGTGACCGCGGGCCGCCTCCTTGGGGTCTCCGCCGGGGCTGTCGTTGATGTAGATCCAGCTCCAGCTGCACCGGGTGTCCGCGTGTGCCGCTGTGGCCCCGCCTGTGACGACCATGGCCCCTGCCAGGGAAACGGCCGCGGTACCGAGGGCACCCCACCGCTTGAGATTCATTTTCATTTCCCGCCCTGCACTGAGAATCCTTTGGAAACCTACGGCGTCGAACCCGCTCGGCGGATCCGGCGTGCTCAGTATGCTGCGGTCGATCATGGAAGTCGTGAGCACAGAGTGCAGTGTTCCTTGACGATGAGCGCACACAGCGGCTCGCAGTCGTCCGGCCACCGTCTCCCGATCACCGTGCGGTGAGTCGCGGTCCGCGTTTTCCTCCGGCAGCCCACCGCGGCGGAGCCATCGCCCATACCGGAAAGGCCAAAACGGTGGCGTTCCGCGGGAAATCCGACGATCATTGGGCCTCCACCCATGAGAACGACATAGACGGCGAGAGCACCGATGGCGGCAGAACAGGCGCCTGTGGGAGTGGACCCGCGCATCCCCAACGCGGCTCGGATGTACGACTACTTCCTTGACGGCAAGGACAACTTCCAGGCTGATCGGGATCTCGCCGAGCTGGTGCTGAGCGTGCTGCCCGAGACGCGGGACGGCACCAGGGAGAACCGCAGGCTGATCGGCCGGGTGGTGGAATACCTCGTCGGCCGGGGCGTCAGGCAGTTCCTCGACCTCGGCTCCGGGCTGCCCGCGCAGCAGAACGTGCACGAGGTCGCCCTCCGGCTCGCGCCGGACGCCCGCGTGGTCTACGTGGACAGCGATCCGGTGGTGTGCGCGCACGGCCGCGCCCTGCTGGCCGAGGGCGACAGGGTGGCCATGGTGCGGAGAGACGCGAGAAGGCCGCAGGAGATCCTCGGCGATCCGGAGATCCGGGAGCTCATCGACTTCGACGAGCCCGTCGCGGTCCTCATGATGTTCCTCCTGCATCTCGTCCCCGACGAAGACGACCCGCAGACGTTCGTCGCCGCCTACCGCGAGGCGATGGCACCCGGCAGTTACCTGGCCATCTCACACGTCGGCAGCGACGCCGCCCCCGAGCGCACGGCCCGGATCAGCGAGCTCTACCGGCAGAGCGACGCGGCCTTCTGCCCCAGGACGGGCGAGGAGATCGCCCGGTTCTTCGGTGACTTCGCGCTCATCCCTCCCGGCCTGGCCAACGGGCGGAAGGCGGAGAACGTGTGGCCGTTCACCGACCCCGACACGGCGCTGCCCTTCGACGAGGAAACGGCCCGCATGGCGTACGTGGGAATCGGCCGCAAACCCTGAGGGTCCCGTCACATGTCGATCGCAGCTCCACCTCCCGCCGGGAGACGACCAGGCCGTCGCACGGTCCGCAGCGGCCTGCGGCCTCCGTCACCGTCGATCTCCCGGACCTGAACGCCGCCGGCCGCGCCGGCCGGTGTGCGCTGAACGCGCCGATCGGGAGCGGAACCCGGTCGGCGCGTCGCGGACGACAGCGGCGTCAGCCCAGGTGCCGGGTGAAGAACCGCAGCGTGCTGTCCAGCTCGAACATCGGGGTCTCCGCGTGCTTGCCGGGGTTGGCGTGCAGCGTCTTCTCCGCCGAGGCGAAGGCGTCGAACAGCGCCAGACTCGCCGCCCGGGGCACCATCTCATCGTCCCACTGCACCAGGAACTCCACCGGGACGGTGATCTGTGCGGCGGCCTCGGCCGAGGTCTCCGCCCCGTTCAGGCCCAGCACCGCCGCGCGGATGCGGGGCTCGGCGGCGATGAGCGGAACGCCGAGTCCGCAGCCCATCGACATCCCCCAGTAGCCCACCGGACMGGCGCCGACGTGGTCGAGTTCCTGGACCGCGTCCAGGACCGCCCGCCATTCCGGGACGCTCTGGCCGGCGAGGAGTGTGTGGAATTCGGCGAGCACCGGAGTCAGCTCCCCTCCGCTCTGCGCGCGGGTCCGCATCTCGGCGATGATCCGGTCGTGTTCCTCATTTCTCAGCCGGTCGCCATGGCCGGGCGCGTCGACGGCCGCCACCGCGAAACCCCGCTCGGCCGCGAAGCGGCGGGCACGCGCCACGATGCCGGGGGCCTTCTTGTGCTGGCCGCCGCCGTGTCCCATCAGGATCAGGGGGCGAGCCCCGGCGGCGCCGTCCGGCGTCCACAGCACGCCGGGGATCTCACCGAAGGTGAAGGGAAGGGTGAAGAGCTGTTCGGTGACGCCGTCGGACGACGTCTGGGAGGTGAAGCGCATTGCGGTTCAAGCCTTTCGGGATGCCTTCTGCGGGCACTCCCTAGGCCATGCGAGGGAGGGAGGCCCGACCTGTCACAACGTTGATCGGTCTCACCTCCTCAGTTCGCAGCACCACACGGCGACGGTGAACATACCACGATCGGCTCCGCCCGCGTCTCGCCAGGGCGACGAGGCCGGTCCTGCCGCCGATGAGGGCGTAGGCTCATGCCGCACCGGCCTCCCCGCCGTCCTCCCGCCGTGTCCATGGCCGTTGACAACTCCCTCGTCTCGCGCGCACTCCGCCCGATCTCGCCTGTCGCCTCCGAACGGACACCCGGCTGGACGGATCATCCCGTCCTCACCTCAAGGATGAGCGAAACGTCCAACCTCGATTGCGTACGCCTGGCGGAGCGGCACGATGCGGAGACGTGAACGACAACGACCTTCTCAACGACCGCAGGTTTGTCATGGTCAGCTCGACGGCGAGCGCGGTGGACCCGGACGGGCCCACCGAGTTCACCTACCGGGAGTCCGGCGGGATCATCTGGGGCGACTACACCGGCGACACGGTGGTCCACGGGCGCTTCGTCGGCACCCGGGACGGCGACCGGCTGGAGATCACCTACGTCCACCTGCTCAAGAACGGAGAGCGCGCCGGTGGACAGGGGGGCAGCCGCATCGAGACCTTCCCCGACGGCCGGTTGCGCCTGGTCGAGGAGTTCCAGTTCGCCGGGGACGACACGCAGCACGTGAGCGTGTGCGCCGAGGTTCTCCCATCTTGACCGCCTGACGGGGATCGCACATCCAGGGCCACGCGTTCCGGAGCGCGCGCTCCCTACCGGACCGGCCTCAACGGCTGCTGCCGTACTCGCATGTCAGAACCGGACCGTCCTCAACGGCTGCTGCCGTACTCGCGCATGTCAGACGTCCGGCCCGCGCGTCAGACGTCCTGCTGGAGCTGGGCGCGGCCCTCGGCCGCGCCCACGAAACGCATCATGCCCAGCGGGACCTCTGCCCCGGTGGACCCGGCGGGTCCGGCGGCCCCCGCGGGACCTGCGGATCTGGCAGGGCCGGTGGACCTGGCGGACCCGGCGGCGGGGTCGGCGGGCGGGCGGCGGGAGGAGCGGCCGGGTCCGCGGTCGCTCGGCAGGACGTAGGGGCGTCTGAGCACTTCGTCCAGGATGAAGACGGTCTCGGTGGCCTTGACCGCCGGGATGTTGGCCAGCCGGTCGGTCACCATCGCGTGCACGGCCGCGACGTCGGTCACCCGGACCTGGATCATCGCGTCGTGCTGGCCGGTGGTGATCGCGCAGTACTCCACCTCGGGCATCTGGGCGAGCTGGGCGCGGAACTGGCGCCACATCTGCTGGCGGACGGTCACGAAGATCAACGCGGTGATGCCGAGACCTGCGCGGACGTGATCGATCTCCGCCGTGAACCGCTTGATCGCGCCGTCGGCGCGCAGCGCCTCGAACCGCGTGTAGGCGTTCGCCCGCGAGATGCCGACCCGTTCGGCGAGGGCCGCCACCGAGATCCTGCCGTTCTCGCGCAGCACCTCAAGGATCTTCAGGTGTGTCGCGTCGAGCTCCAGGCCGATTCCGATCCGTCCAGGTTGGCCGCCCTCCTGGCCTGAGTTCCTTGACATTTCGGTCATCCCCATACCCCTTAAGTCAGTTTCGTCTCAGCTTAGCCTCATGAACTGGACTTTCTGCCGGACAATCCTGGACGATCGGCGACCAAACGTCTACATGGCCCATTTTCGGAGGACACAGAATGGCGATCCGTTCACGGCGCCCCGGAGCGAAGGCAGCTCTGCTGCCGGTGCTGCTCACCGGCGCCCTCGCCCTTGCCGCCTGCTCCAGCGGCGGTTCGTCCACGACGTCCCAGAACGGTGGCACCGCCGCCGCCAAGACGCTCGTGATCGACACCTCCTTCGACCTCAAGACGGCTGATCCGGGGCGTACCTACGAGCCGACCGGTCTGATCATCGGCAAGGCCGCCTACGAGACCCTGCTCACGTTCGAGGGCTCCGACGTCACCAAGCCGGTGSCGGCCCTCGCCGAGTCGTTCGAGCTGTCGGCCGACGGCAAGGTGCTCACCCTCAAGCTCCGTCAGGACGCCACGTTCGCCGACGGCTCCCCCGTCACCGCGGACGACGTCGTCTTCTCGCTGAACCGCGTGCGCGACATGAAGGGCACGCCGTCGTTCCTGCTCGACGGCGTGGAGGTGGCCAAGTCCGGCGCGGAGACGATCACTCTGACGTCGAAGAGCGCCAACCCGGCGCTGCCGTACATCCTGCCCAACCCCGCGCTGGGCATCCTCAACTCCAAGCTCGCCAAGGAGCACGGCGCCACCGCCGACACCGGCGACAAGGCCGAGCAGTACCTCAACTCCGCCTCGGCGGGCTCGGGTCCGTACACGATCGAGTCGTTCAACGTCAGCAGCCAGGTCGTGCTCAAGGCCAACGCCAAGTACTGGGGCGCGACCAAGCCGGTCTACGACAAGGTCGTGCTCCGCAACGTCGAGGCCGCGACGCAGAAGCTCAACATCTCGCGTGGCGACAGCCAGGTCGCGCTGAACCTCTCCGGTGACCAGGTCACCGGGATCACCGGCGACCTGCAGATCAAGAAGACGCCCGCGGCCAACGTGATCTTCCTGCTGGCCAACCAGAACCCCTCGGTCAGCAAGATCACCTCCAACCCCAAGTTCGCCGAGGCCGTGCGGAAGGGCGTCGACTACGCGGGCCTGCTGGAGCTGGCCGGCGAGGGCTCGGTCCAGGCTCCCGGAATCATCCCCTCGATGCTCCTGGGCTCGCTCCCGCCGGACCAGGCGGCCAAGCGTGACGTCGAGGGCGCCAAGGCGGCCCTCAAGGAGAGCGGCGTGGCCGACCCGACGGTCAAGCTGGAGTACCCCAGCGAGCTGACCGTCAACGGCCTCTCCTTCCAGCCCCTCGCCGAGCGGATCCAGGCCAACCTCAAGGAGGTCGGCATCACCGTGGAGCTCGCCCCCGCGCCGATCACCACGGCCCTGGACAACTACCGCAACGGCAAGGAGGAGCTGGGCCTGTGGTACTGGGGCCCCGACTACCCGGACCCCAGTGACTACCTGGCGTTCCTGCCGGGCAAGCTCGTGGGCCTGCGGGCCGGGTGGAAGGCCGGCGCCGACAAGGAGCTGGAGGCGGCCGGCGCGAAGGCTGCCACCACGATCGGCGACGAGGCCAGGAAGCAGGCCTACGTCGACGTCCAGACCAAGCTCAACGCCGCCGGCACGTTCATCCCGCTCATCCAGCCCAGCCAGAACATCGTGACGGCCAAGACCGTCACCGGCCTGGAGTTCCACCCGGTGTGGACCGTCGATGTCGCCGACCTCAAGTAGCGAGGACCTGAAGGGGGATACGGCCCGGCGCAAGCCGGGCCGTTCCGGCAGCCGGAGCCCGCTGATCCGCTTCCTGGCCCGCAGGGTGCTCACGGCGCTGCTGCTGGCCGTGGGCATCACCCTGGTCACCTTCGTCCTCACCAACCTGGTCCCCGGCGACCCCGTCTCGGCCAACCTCGGCCAGCGGGCCCTCGGCGACCCGGCTATCGTCGCGCAGTGGCGGGCCGAGCACGGCCTGGACAAGCCGCTCCCCCAGCAGTACCTGATGCACCTTCAGGGAGTGGTCCAGGGCGATCTCGGCACGAGCCAGCAGAGCCACCGCCCGGTCATGGACGACCTGGCGGAGTCCGTGCCCGCCACGCTCGAACTGGCCGGCGCCGCGATCCTGATCTCCCTTGTGGCGGGGGTGGCGTTCGGCGTGGTCGCGGCGCTCCGCCGGGACCGGCTCTCCGACCACCTGCTCCGGGTCCTCAGCCTGATCGGCATCTCCGTGCCGACGTTCTGGCTGGCGCTGATGGCGTTCTACGTCTTCTTCTACCGGTTGCAGGTCACTCCGGGCAGCGGCCGCATCGACCCGACCATGAGCCCGCCCCCGCAGGTCACCGGGCTGTACACGATCGACTCCGCCCTGGCGGGACAGTGGGACGTGTTCGCCTCGGCGGTCGGCCACCTCATCACCCCCGCGCTGGTGCTGGCCCTCTACACGATCGGCCTGCTCACCCGGTTCACCCGGTCGGCGGTGCTGGAGGTGCTGGGGCAGGACTACGTGCGCGCCGCACGGGCCAAGGGTCTGCCCGGCCGGGTGATCCTGTTCCGCTACGTGCTCCGCTCGGCGCTGGTGCCGATCATCACGGTCGCGGGCCTGGCCTTCGGCAGCCTGCTGTCCGGCACCGTGCTCGTCGAGGCGATCTTCGCCTGGCCGGGCGTGGGCCAGTACGCCTACAAGAGCGCGACCACCCTCGACCTGCCCGCCGTAATGGGCGTCGGCCTGGTGGTGGGCGGGGTCTACCTCGTCATCAACCTGATCGTCGACGTGCTGTACGGCGTCATCGACCCCAGAGTGAGACTCCAGTGAAACTCCCCCAAGCCTGGCGGCAGCCGCTGGCGATCGTCGGCGGGGTGATCGCGCTCGCCTGGATCGTGATCGCGCTGGCCGCCCCGCTGCTGGCACCGCACGACCCGCTCGCCCAGGACCTGCCGCGGCTGGCCTCGCCCGGCCCCGGCCACTGGTTCGGCACCGACCAGCTCGGCCGGGACATCCTGAGCAGGGTGATGTACGGCGCGCGCCTGTCGATCCCGCTGACCCTGCTGCTGGTCGTGCTCTCGGTGCTGATCGGCGGCCTGCTGGGCGCCTGCGCCGGATATTTCGGCAAGTGGGTTGATGAGACGATCATGCGGTTCGCCGACCTCGTCTTCGCCTTCCCCACCATCATCCTGGCCATGGTCGTCGCCGCCGCGCTCGGCGCGAGCCTCACCAACGCCGTGCTCGCCGTACTCGTCGTCGCCTGGCCGGCCTACGCCCGCGTGACCCGCGGGCTGGTGCTGGGCGTGCGCGAGCGCGAGTTCGTGGTGAGCGGACGGCTGCTCGGCTTCTCCGCCTGGCGCTCGCTCCGGGTGGACGTGCTGCCGAACGTCACCGGCCCCATCCTGGTGCTCGCCACCCTCGACATCGGCACCGCGCTGCTGCTGCTGTCCGGCCTGTCGTTCCTCGGGCTCGGCGCGAAGCCCCCCTCCCCCGAGTGGGGCGCGATGGTCGCCTCCGGCGTGGAGGTCTTCGACAGCTGGTGGGTGGCGACCTTCCCCGGCCTGGCCATCCTGACCGTCGTGCTGGCCTTCAACTTCCTGGGCGACACGCTGCGTGACGCCCTCGACCCGCGGACGGCCCGCGCCATCAAGGAGCGTGCGCTGTGAGCCTCCTCGCCATCTCCGACCTGAAGGTCTCCATCGGCGGCAAGGAGATCCTGCGCGGCGTCGACCTCGACCTCCGGGCCGGCCGCGTGCACGGCCTGGCCGGCGAGAGCGGCTCGGGCAAGACGATGACGGGCCTGGCCGTGCTCGGCCTGCTGCCGCACGGAGCCCGCACCAGCGGCCGGATCGCCCTGGGAGAGCGCGACCTGCTGGCCATGCCGGCCAAGGAGCTCAACACGGTGCGCGGCGGCGAGGTCGCCATGGTCTTCCAGGACCCGGCGACCAGCCTGCACCCGATGCTCTCGGTCGGCCGCCAGCTCACCGAGCACATGCGCCACCACCTGGGCCTCGACAAGAAACAGGCGCGTGCCAGAGCCCTCGAACTGCTGGGCCAGGTGCGCATCCCCGGCCCCGAGGGGGCGATCGACCGCTACCCGCACCAGTTCTCCGGGGGCATGCGCCAGCGCATCGCGATCGCGATCGCCCTGGCCTGCTCGCCGAAGGTGCTCATCGCCGACGAACCCACGACGGCTCTCGACGTGACCGTCCAGGCCGGGGTGCTGAGGCTGCTGCGCGGCCTCTGCGACGACCTGGGCCTGGCCGTACTGCTCGTCACCCATGACCTCGGCGTGATGTCGGCGGTCGCCGACGAGGTGAGCGTGATGAAGGAGGGCCTGGTCGTGGAGACGGGCCCGCGCGGCCAGGTGCTGCGTGACCCGACCCACCCCTACACCCGCGCCCTGCTGGAGTCACTGCCCGGGGAGACCTCATGACACTGCTGACCGTGGACGACCTCGTCGTCGAGCACCGCACCCCCGGCCGCCCCCTGGTGCGCGCCGTGGCCGGAGCCAGCCTGACCGTCGCGGCGGGCGAGGTCGTCGGTCTCGTCGGCGAGTCCGGATGCGGCAAGTCGACGCTGGCCCGCGCGGTGTGCGGGCTCAACCCGGCCGCCTCCGGGACGATCACCTTCGACGGGCACCCGGTGACCCCGCTCGGCCTGCGCCGCAGGAACCGCGCACTGGCCGGGATCCAGATGGTCTTCCAGGATCCCTACGCCTCGCTGAACCCCCGGCGGCGGGTCGGCGCGCAGATCGCCGACGGGCTTCGTACGGCGGGCGACACCGTGACCGCCCCCGCCGACCTGCTGGAGCGGGTCGGGCTGCCCCGCGACTTCGCCGGCCGCCACCCGCACGAGTTCTCCGGCGGGCAGCGGCAGCGGATCGCGATCGCCAGGGCGCTCGCCGCCCGGCCGACCATGCTGATCGGCGACGAGCCCATCTCAGCGCTCGACGCCTCGGCCCAGGCTCAGGTGGCCAGGCTGATGCGGGACCTCGCGGTCGAGTCGGGCGCCGGCCTGCTGTTCATCAGCCACGACCTGTCGGTGGTGCGGCTGATCGCCGACCGGATCGCGGTGATGTATCTGGGGAAGATCGTGGAGGTGGGCCGTACCGCCGAGGTGTGGGCCGATCCCCGGCACCCGTACACCAAGGCCCTGCTGGGCGCGATCCCCGCGCCCGACGGCGCCGGCGTGCTCCCGGCGGAGCTGTCCGGAGACGTGCCCGATCCGGCCGACCCGCCGCCCGGCTGCCGGTTCCACCCGCGCTGCCCGGTGGCGATGGACGTGTGCCGGGAGCGCGAACCCGCGTTCGGCCCGGTCGCGTGCTGGCTGCACGAACCTGCATGATCGACGAGGTGCGCCTCAGGATGGCGGAGGAGGGGATCGACGCCCTGGTGCTGCGCCCCTCCCCCGACTTCCGCTACCTGGGAGGACAGGGCGACGGATATCTCGTCCTGCCCCTCCGGGGTCCGCTGGAGACGGCGGCCGGCCCGCTGGAGGCGGCGGCGCTCATCCCTCCCTCCGCCCGTCGCGTCGGGGTGGACCCCGAGATGCGGGCCTGGGAGCTGTTCTCCCTGCGGGTGAAGGCCGAACTGGTGCTGGCCTCGGTCGCCCTCGCCCCGCTCCGGCTGCTCAGGGGGCCGGCGGAGGTCGCGGCGACGGAACGCGCGGCCTCGGCGGCGGACGCGGTCCTGCTCATGGCGCGCGAGCTGGCGTGGTTCGGCACCACCGAGCGCGCGATGGCCCGGCGGCTGTGGGCCATGATGGTCGAGACGGGCTGCGAGGAGGTGCTGTCGGTGCTCGTCGCGGCCGGCGAGCACAGCGCCGTCCCCCGGCACGTGCCGTGCGACCGCGTGATCAATCCGGGCGACGCGCTGCTGGTCTCGGTCTGCGGGAGATGGGGGAACCACTGCTCGGAGGTCGCCCGCGTCTTCGCGGTGGCCGAGCCGCCCGAGGACTTCGAGGCGATGTACTCGGTCGTCCTGTCCGCCCAGCGCGCCGCCCTCGACTCGCTACGGCCCGGCGTGACGGCGGCGGAGGCCGGGAGGGCCGCGCAGGAGGTGATCGAGGGCAGCGGCTACGGCCACTACGCCGCCGAGCGGCTGGGACGGGGCGTCGGCCTCGGCCAGGACGAGCGTCCATGGCTCGCCTCCGGCGACACGACCGTGCTCGCCCCCGGCATGACGGTGTGCGTCGAACCGGCGATCTACCTGCCCGAGCTGTTCGGCGCGCGGGTGGCCGACGTCGCGGTGTGCACCCCCGCCGGGGCGGAACGGCTCAGCGGGAGCTCACAGGCCCTCCACGTCCTCGACCACTGAGCGGGCGGGCCGGGCCCCGTCCTCCCCGCGGAACGGACCGTCCCGCGCCACGGGGACGGCCGGCCTCCCCCGCGGAACGGACCATCCAGCGCCACGGGGAGACACGGCGGAGCGACGGCCCCTCGGCCGATCAACCGGCGGTCAGCGCCACAATGGCGGGCCCGAACGCGGTCCCCAGCAGGTAGCACAGGGTGAACAGGCCGATCGCGGCCGGTCTGTGCTCTTCGGGGGCCGCCGTGGTGGCGCGGACCGCCAGCACGCCCTGGCCCGAGGCCGCCGCGATCGAGGCGGCGGCCTGGGCGATCAGCAGGCCGGGAACCCATGAGGTGAAGGCCGCGGCCAGGGCCGCCGCGGCACCGGTGACGGCCAGTGCCGTGATCATCGGGCGGGGCCGCATCCGGGCGGACGCCGCCACCACGGACCACGACAACGCGCCGCCGAACAGCAGCGGCCACACCATGGCCACGCCGATCTGCGCGGACGACCAGGTCGTCAGCTCCGACAGCCGGACCGGAAGCGCGTAGATCAGCCCGAAGTTTCCCACAGCCAGGGCGAAGGCCAGTCCCGCGGCTCCCAGGAACCGGGGCGCGCGGACCAGGGCGGCGGGGACGAAACCCGCCGGCCGGGCCCGCAGATGCAGCCCGAGCGCCACCGCGGCGACGACCGCGCACAGGCCGGCGGCCACGGGCTGGTGCGGCACGGACACCAGCGCGGTGACCAGCCCGGTCAGCACCACCACACCGATCGCGTCGAACCGGCCGGGCGGCGGCGCGGACCGGACCGCCTGCCGCAGTACGGCGGGCACCGCCAGCACGGCCACGACCGGCAGGGCGAGCACGACCCGCCAGGACAGCAGGTCGCTGACGAGCGATCCGGCCAGCGGGGAGACGGAGCCGACCACGGCGAGCGAGGCCGTGGCCACGCCCATCCGGCGGGGGGAGTCGGCCAGTTGCATGGCGATCACCGTCAGCCCCGCGGCGCCCAGCGCCTGCGCGGCGGCGGCGAGGAGGAGGACGGGCAGGCTGGGGGCGACCAGCACGAGGCCTGCCCCGGTCAGGGCGAGCAGAGCGCTGATCATCACCGTGCCGCGCATCCCGCGATGGCCGACCAGCCCTGACATCAGCGGCGTCCCCACCGCGATGCCCCACCCGAACACCGTCACCAGCCAGGCCGCCTCCCCCGTCGAGACCCCCAGGCCGCCGGCCACCTCGCCCAGGATGAGCGCCGGCCCCGCGATCCCGAACGACATCGGCCCGGCCAGCACCGCCAGGGAGAACGCGGAGGCCCCGGCATGCCGCACCGGGGCCATGGGCGGAGCGCTCATCCGGCTTCCAGCGTCGGGTAGTCGGTGTAGCCGCGGTGGTCGCCGCCGTAGAAGAAGGCGGGGTCGGGCTCGTTGTAGGGGCCCCCTGCCTTGACGCGCTCGGGCAGGTCGGGGTTCGCCAGCCACAGCGAGCCGAGGCTGACCGCGTCGCACAGACCCTCGCGGAGCACCGCGACCGCCGAGCCGATTCTCTCCCCGGCGGTGGCGCGCGGGTTGAGGATCAGCGTGCCCGGCCACGCGGCCCGGACCAGTTCGGTGATCTCCCGGTCGAACTCCATGATGTGCACGTAGGCCGGCTCGAACGGCGCCAGCGCGCGCATCAGGGCCGGATACACCTCGGCCGAGTCATGTTCCCGGATGCCGTTGGCGGGGTTGGCGGGGGAGATGCGGACGCCGACCCGCTCCGGCCCGATCGCGTCGGCGACGGCCCCGACGACCTCGACCGCGAAGCGGATCCGGTTCTCCACCGGACCGCCGTAGGAGTCGGAGCGGACGTTGGTGCTGCCGCACAGGAACTGATGGAGCAGGTAGCCGTTGGCGGCGTGCAGCTCCACCCCGTCGAACCCGGCCGCCATCGCGTTCCTCGCGGCCGCGACGAAGTCCTCGACCGTCGCGGCGATGTCCGCGAGCGTCATCGCCCGCGGGGTGGGGTGGTCGAGCTTGCCTTCCCTGGTGAAGATCTGCCCGCCGGACGCGATCGCCGAAGGGGCCAGGGGCAGCGCCCCGTCCGGGTAGAGACACGGGTGGCCGATCCTGCCGGCGTGCATCAGCTGCGCGAAGATCCGGCCGCCCCCGCCGTGGACGGCGTCGGTGACCCGGCGCCACGCCTCGACCTGCTCCGGCGAGTGCAGGCCCGGGGTGTCGATGTAGCCCTGGCCGATCACCGAGGGCTGGGTGCCCTCCGTGATGATCAGACCGGCGGCGGCCCGTTGCCCGTAATACTCGGCCGTCAGCTCGGTCACCAGCCCGCCGTTCGCACGGCTGCGTGTCATCGGCGCCATCACCAGGCGGTTGGGGAGTGTCAGCTTGCCCACGATGACCTGCTCGAATAGCTCGTCCATGTCAATGACAGTATGAGCAGGGGGCTGCATCGCGAATCAGTAGAATCTACTGGTTCCAGGTACTTGGAGGGTGCGTGCTGTACGGGCGGTCCACTGAGCAGGTCAGGCTTGAGGGCCTGATCGCAGCGGCGCTGGAGGGGCACAGCGGCGTCCTCGTGGTGCGCGGCGAGGCGGGCATCGGCAAGACCGCGCTGCTGGACTGGGCGGCCACGACGGCGGCCGGGCGCGGGCTGCGGGTGGTGCGGGTGACCGGCATCGAGCAGGAGGCCGACCTGGCGTTCGGCGGCCTGACACAACTGCTGTGGCCGTTGCAGGATCGGCTTGACGCGCTGCCGGACCCTCAGGCCGCCGCGCTGAAAGCCGTGCTCGGAGCCGAGTCGGCCGGGGGCCGGGACCGCTTCCTCACCGGGCTCGCCGTGCTCACGCTCCTGGCCGACCTGGCGGAGGACGTCCCGGTGCTCTGCCTGGTCGACGACGCCCAGTGGCTCGACCAGGCCAGCGCGGAGCCCCTGCTGTTCGCCGCCCGGCGACTCGCGGCCGAGGGGGTGGCGATGGTGTTCGCCACGCGGGAGGACGGCCTCGCCGCACCCGGGCTGGACGAGCTGCGGCCTTCCCGGCTGGACAGCCGGGACTCGGCCCGCCTGCTGGCCGAGCACCAGGTGGCGCCGGTCCGGCGGGAGAGGATCATCTCCGAGTCCGCGGGCAATCCCCTGGCGCTGATCGAGTTCGCCGCGGAACAGCGCGACCAGTCGGCCGGGCCGCTGTCCTCGCGGGTCGCCGACCGGGTGATGGCGTCGTTCCGGGCCCAGATCGGGCGGTTGCCCGAGCGGACCCGGCTGATGCTGCTGATGGCCGCCGCCGAGGGGAGAGGCGATCTGGCGCTGCTGCTGCGGGCGGCGCACCCGATGGGCATCGGCCTGGACGACCTGGAGGAGGCCGAACGGGCCGGACTGATCCAGGTGACCGAATCGGCCGTCGCCTTCCGGCATCCGCTGATCGCCACCGCCGCCTACCAGGGAACCGCGTCGTCCCGGCGCGTCGCCGTGCACCGGGCTCTCGTCGAAGCGGCCGAGGACCCCGACTGCCGCGCGCACCACCTGCCCGCCGCGACGGTGGAGCCCGACGCGGCCGTCGCGTCCGAACTCGCGGCCGCGGCCGGGCGGGCCGGCGCCCGCACCGCCTACACCGCCGCCGCCCGCCTGTACGAGCAGGCCGCCCGGCTCGCCGTCACCGGGCGGGACCAGATCGGCTGGCTCGCCCGAGCGGCGGCGGCGGCCCTGTCGGGCGGCCGTCCCGACCAAGCCGCCGAACTGGCCGAAAGGGCCGAAGAGCTCGCCGGGCACGTCGCGGGAGG
The DNA here is from genome assembly GCF_002149035.1 of Streptosporangium minutum. GTDB lineage: Bacteria > Actinomycetota > Actinomycetes > Streptosporangiales > Streptosporangiaceae > Streptosporangium > Streptosporangium minutum. Next base: position 8,726 of record NZ_NGFP01000145.1, on the reverse strand, counting down.
CGCGGCCCTGCCGGGCCCTCCCTCCGGAGGGGAGCACCACGACGCCGTGGCGGAGCTCATCTCGGTGCGCGCGGCCGCGATGTTCGAGCTGGGCGAGGAGGAGAAGGCCGTCCACCTGCTCCTGGACCGCGCCGATCGGGTGGCTCCGCGCCAGGGCGCCGCCATGCTCCGCACCGGCGCGACCTACGCCTGGTTCACCGGCGACGAGGCCGCCGTGTCGGCCGCCGCCCGGAAGCTGGCCGACCTCGGCGAATCCGACCGGATGGCCGAGGGCCTGGCGCATCTCATGCGGGCCGACTACACCCGCGGCCTCCCGCTGCTGGCGGACTTCCTGGCCCGGACCCCCGACACCGAGCGCGCCCTGTTCACCGGGATGATCATCGGTGACGACGCCGCCACCATGGCGCTGGCCGCCGCCGAGGTGGCCCGCTGCCGCGAGCAGGGCCTCATCGGCGCCCTGCCCCAGGTGCTTCAGGTCCTGGCCCAGACGCAGCTCTGGGCCGGCCTGCACCGCGACGCCGAGGCCACGGTGGCGGAGGCCGCCGGGATCGCCTGCGACACCGGCCTGCAGCAGCGCATCGCCTGGCTCAACGGCGTCCCCGCCCGGATCGCCGCCATCGAGGGCGACGAGTCCCGCTGCCGCCGCCTGGTCGGCGAGACCCCCGGCGCCTATCAGGCGACCGGCGACGCCGTCCTGAGCCTGCTGGAGCTGTCCATGGGCGACCACGAGCCGGCCCTGGACCGCCTGGAAGCCGCCTGGTCCGGTCCGGGCCGCAACACCGCGGTGCTCCTGTCCTCCGCCCCCGACCAGATCGAGGCGGCGGTACGGCTGGCGCAGCCGCACCGCGCCGAGGAACCGCTCCGCCGCCTCCGAGCCTGGGCGCGAGCCTCCGCGCAGCCCTGGGTCCAGGCCGTCGCCCTGCGCTGCCAGGCCCTGACGGGCGACGACGAGACCGCTTTCCAGGCGGCCCTCACCCTTCACGAGCGGGGTGGCCGCCCCTTCGAACACGCGCGCACCCGGCTGCTCTACGGCGAATGGCTCCGCCGCGCCCGCCGTCCCGGCGACGCCGTCGCGCCCTTGCACGCGGCCCTGGAGACCTTCACCCGCCTGGACGCCACTCCCTGGGCCGCCCGCGCCCGGTCCGAACTTCACGCGACCGGGGAGTCCCCCGGAGCCGCCCACCCCGACTCCCCCGAAGCCCCGCTCACCCCACGAGAACTCCACGTGGTGCGGCTGGCCGCCGCCGGCCGCAGCAGCCGCGAGATCGCCGCCCAGCTCTTCCTGAGCCCCCGTACGGTCGAGTACCACCTGTACAAGGCCTATCCCAAGCTGGGCGTCACCTCCCGCCGCGAGCTCAGCCGCCTGAACCTCACCTGACCCCGTCCCCCTGGCCGGACCCCGCGCGCCGGAGCGCGGTGACCGCGATGAGCGCGGTGAGGGCCGCGAACACCGCGCACACGACGGCGACCGTGTTCAGCCCGCCGGTGTAGGCGTCCCTGGCGACGGCCAGCATCTGGTCGCCGATCCCGGCGGGAAGCTTTCCGGCCACCGCCAGCGCGCCTTCGAGGCTGTCGCGGGCGCTCTCCGCGGCAGCCGCCGGGACGCCGGGCGGCACGGTGACCGCGTCGCGGTAGACGACGGCGCCGAGACTGCCCAGCGCGGCGATGCCCACCGCCACACCGAGGTGACTGCTGGTCTCCTGCAGCGAGGCGGCCGACCCCGCCTTCTGCGGCGGGGCGGAGCTCACGACCAGGTGGGTGCCCAGCGCCCCGATGGGGCCGGTACCGAAGAAGCTGATCACGAACCCGGTCACCATCAGCGGCAGCCCGCCGACCGGACCGACGGAGGCGATCAGGACGTAGCCCACCGCGGCGATGGCCAGCCCCGCCCCGATGWCGATCCCCATCGAGAACCGCCTCGCCAGGGCCGGGGCCAGCTGCGCGGAGACGATGGAGGCGATCGCCGACGGCACCATCCACAGTCCCGCCTGCACCGGGGACAGGCCCTCGACCATCTGGAGGAAGCCGGTGATGAACAGGTAGCTCCCGGCCACGGCGACCATGAGGAGAGTCGTGATCAGCAGCGAGGCGGTGAAGGCGGCGTTGCGGAAGAGGCGGACGTCCAGCACCGGATGGGTGAGCGTGCGCTGCCGCGCCACGAACACGGCTCCGACGGCCAGGCCGGCCACGGCCGTCAGGATCGGCAGCGGCTGCCAGCCGTACCTGGCGATCTCCTTGAGGCCGTAGACGACCGGGAGGATCGCGGCCAGTGAGAGCGCCACGCTCAGCAGGTCGAGCTTGCCGCCTTCGGGGTCGCGGTACTCCGGCAGCAGGATCGGCGCCGCGACCAGCAGGATCAGCATGACCGGCACGCCCAGCAGGAACACCGAGCCCCACCAGAAGAACTCCAGCAGCACCCCGCCGATCACCGGGCCGAGCGCGGTGCCGGCCATGAAGCAGCTCGCCCACAGCGCGATGGCCCTGCCGCGCTGCCGCGGGTCCTGGAACATGTTGCCGATCAGGGCCAGGGTCGACGGCATGAGCGTCGCCGCGGCGACGCCGAGCAGCGCGCGGCTCACGATCAGCATCTGGGCGCTGGTGGAGTAGGCGGCCAGCAGGGAGGTGACGCCGACGGCGACGGCACCGATCATCAGCAGTCTCCGGCGACCGATCCGGTCCCCGAGCGTGCCCATGGTGACCAGGAAGCCGGCCATCAGGAACCCGTAGACGTCCATGATCCACAACGTCTCCGTGCCGGTGGGCCGCAACGCCTCGGCCAGCGGCGGCAACGCCAGGAACAGCACGCTCTGGTCAAGGGAGAGCAGCAGCGTGGGCAGCGCCAGTACGGCGAGGCCGGTCCACTCCCGGGGCCCGGCCTTACGGCCGACGGCCTCGGCGGTATGCGATGACATGGGAAATCCTTCCGTGGTTCGCGGATCCGCTCGTGATCCGCTCAGCACGACCACCGTGCACGCCGGGGCTCCCGGTCCTCTCCCGGTCCGCTCTCGGTCCCGTGCCGTACCGGTGCCGACCTGCGGGGCGGGCGCCGGCGGTAGTCGGCTACCGTGACTGCATGCGTTTCGGAGTGCTGGGCCCGCTGGAGGTGCGGACGGCGGACGGGCGTCCGGTCAGGGTCCCGGAGCTCAAGGTCCGCGCCCTGCTCGCCGACCTCCTGGTGCACCGCGGGCGACCGGTGTCCGCGGACAGGCTGATCGACGACCTGTGGGGCACCGCGCTGCCGAACAATCCGCTCGGCACGCTGCAGAGCAAGATCTGGCAGCTGCGGCGCGCGCTTGAGGACGCCGAGCCGGGCGGCCGGGACCTGGTGATGTCCCGGCCGCCCGGATACCAGCTGCTGGTCGAGCCCGACGCGGTGGACGCGGACCGCTTCCACGAGCTGGCGACGCGGGCACGGGCGAGCGACGACTCCCGGGTGCGCGCCGCCCTGCTGGCGGACGCGCTGGCGGTGTGGCGCGGCCCGGCGTTCGCCGACTTCGCCGACGAGGAGTTCGCCCGGCCGGCGACGGCACGGCTGGAGGAGCAGCGGCTGACCGCGCTGGAGGAGCAGGCCGAGACGCGGCTGAAACTGGGAGAGCACGCGCTGCTGGCCGACGAGCTCGGCGGCCTGGTCGCCCTGCACCCGCTCCGGGAACGGCTGCGCGCCGCCCACGTACGGGCGCTGTATCTCGCGGGCCGGCAGAGCGACGCGCTGAACAGCTACGGCGACCTGCGCGAGCGGCTGGCCGAGGACCTGGGCCTGACCCCCGGCCCCGAGCTCGCGGCCCTGCACCAGGCGATCCTGGTCCAGGACCCGGAGCTGACGGCGGCGTCCTCCCCGGCCACGACCGCGGCCCGCCCGCCGACGAACGTGCCGAGTGCGCTCACCGACCTGATCGGCAGGGCCGAGGCGGTCGGCGAGCTCCGCTCGCTGCTGAAGGCGGGCAGGCTGGTGACGCTCACCGGCGCGGGCGGGGTCGGCAAGACCCGGCTCGCACTGGCGGTCGCCGCGCAGGTCGGCCAGTCGTTCCCGGGAGGGGTGCGGCTGGTCGAGTTCGCCGCGCTCGCCCCGTCCTCACAATCACCGGCCCACCCCCGGGGGCGGCGGGACACGGCTCCGGCGACCGAGGTGCACGACGTGGTCGGCGAGGTGCTCGGGGTGCGGGACGTCATGACGTCGGCCCCCGAGCCCCTCTCGCCGACGGAGCGCATCGTCCACGCGCTGGGTGACCAGCCGACCCTGCTGGTGTTCGACAACTGCGAGCATGTGATCGAGCCGGTCGCCGAGCTGGCGGAGCGGTTGCTCGAAGCCGCTCCCCGGCTGCGGATCCTGGCGACCAGCCAGGAACCGCTGGGCATCACCGGCGAACATCTCCAGGCGGTGCGCCCGCTGCGGCTTCCCGCGCCCGCGACGGACCTCGGCCCCGCCGCCGCGCGCCGGTTCAGCGCGGTGGAGTTGTTCGTGGCGAGGTCGAGCGCGGCGGCGCCGGGCTTCGTCCTCGACGGGACCAACGTCGAGGCGGTCGTCTCGATCTGCCGGCGGCTGGACGGCATCCCCCTCGCGCTGGAGATGGCCGCCACCCGGGTCCGGGCGCTGGGCGTGCACGAGGTGGCGGCACGCCTCGACGATCGCTTCCATCTGCTGGCCGCGGGGGCGCGCGGCGCCCCGGTGCGGCAGCGGACGCTACGGGCGGTGATCGACTGGAGCTGGGGCCTGCTCGGCGAGCAGGAGCGCGCGGTGCTCCGGCGGCTGGCCGTGCACCCCGGCGGCTGCACGCTCGCCGCGGCCGAGGAGGTCTGCGCCGGTGACGACGTGGATCGCACGGAGGTCCTCGACCTGCTCGCCCGGCTGGTGGACTGCTCGCTGGTCGTCATGTCCGACGGCACGGACGGGCCCCGGTACCGGCTGCTGGAGTCGGTCACGGCCTACTGCCTCGAACGCCTCCGTGAGGCCGACGAGCTCGAAGAGTTCCGGCTCAGGCACCGCGACTACTACACCGACCTGGCCGAACGCGCCGAGCCGCGGCTGCGGGGCCACGACCAGCGGCTGTGGCTGCGGCGCCTGGACGCCGAGACCGCCAACCTGCGCACCGCGCTTGAGGGGGCGGCGCGGCTCGGTGACGCGGACCGCGCGCTGCGCCTGGCGAACGCGCTGACGTGGTACTGGTACCTGCGCGGCCGGATCGGCGAGGCCGAGCGGTTCCTGGCCACGGCGCTGTCGGCCGGTGACACGGCCCCCGCCGCCACGGTGGCCACGGCCACGGCCTGGCTGGGCGGCCTCAGGCTGCTGCTCGGAGGTAACGCGGATCCGTCGGCGGCGTACCGCAGCGCGCTGCGGTCGGCCGAGCGGATCGACGACCCGGGCGGGCGGGCCCGGATGGAGTGGTTCCTCGGATCGCACGCGTACGGCATCGGCGATCTGTCGGCGAGTGAGGACCTGATCGGCCGGGCACTGGCAGCCTTCCGGTCACTCGGGGATCGCTGGGGTACGGCCGCCGCCCTGAACAGCCGCAGTTTCCACGCGAAACTGCGCGGAGACTTCCAGGCGCTGCGGCGGGACGGCGAACGGAGCCTGGAGCTGTTCCAGGACCTGGGCGACCAGTGGGGGCAGCTCCAGACCGTGACCCCGCTGGCGACGCTGGCCGAGATCGCCGGCGACTACGAGCGGGCCGGGCGGCTGTACCGGGACGGGCTGCGGATTGCCGAGGACCTCGGGCTGTGGCCCGAGGTCTCCTTCACGCTCTCCGGGCTGGGCCGGATGGCCTTGCTGTCGAAGGACTACCCGGCGGCCAGGGAGCTCCACGAGCGGGCGAGACGGCTCGCCGTCGAGCGGTCGGACACGTTCGGGGAGCAGTTCGCCGAGATCGGGCTGGGGCTGGGGGCGCGCAGGGAAGGAGATCTCGACACCGCCGAGGCGCACCTGCGCAGCGTGCTCGACCTGCACCACCGGATGGGCTACGAGCCCTGCGTTCCCGGATTGATCCTGGCCGAGCTCGGATTCATCGCCGAGCACCGGGGCGACGCGCGCGCCGCCCTCGCCCTGCAGCTGGACGGCCTCGCCGCCGCCCGGACCACGGGCGATCCCCGAGGGATCGCGCTGGCCCTGGAGGGCCTGGCCGGGGCGCAGACGCTGGCCGGTCATCCCGATCACGCCGCCCGGCTGCTGGGGGCCGCCGCGGCTGCCAGGCAGTCGGTGTGGATGCCGCTGCCGGCCGGCGAACGGTTCGACGTCGATCGCATCACCGCCAAGGCCGGGGAGGCCCTCGGTGACGCGGGTTTCGACGCCGAGTTCGAGCTTGGCGGCGCGCTGCGGCCCGACGAGTACCTGACCCACCCGTCCCTGGCCGGGCACACGCGACGGTCACCGGTCAGGTCCGCGACGACCTGACCGGCCCGGCGATCCGGGCGGGGCCTTCACCGGCCGGTCGAAGATCCGTGAGAACGCCTTCCTCAAGCGGTCGTGGGAACGCCTTCCTCGGGCGGTCACGCGCGGCGGATCCGGCGGACGCCGTTCCGGGCCCCTTCGGCACCGGCGCCGGCCGGCGATCACTCCACGGCGTTGCCGCCGAGGACGAGCGGTGGCCGTACGGTGTCCCGGTCCCACCGCCCGTCGCCGGAGGGGGCGGACGGTTCGGCGATCTCGGCGAGGTCGGCGCCTCCCCGCAGTTCGCGCCGGAGCGCGAGGGCGTGGTGCAGGTAGTTCTGCGCCAGGCGGGTCCGGCCCGCCGACCGGTGCAGCTCACCGAGCGTCTGGACCGTGGCCGCCTCCCCGCTCCGGTCGCCGAGCCGCTGGAAGATCAGCAGTGACCGCTCCAGCTGGTCGGAGGCGTGCGACTGATCGCCGCGGACCACCTGGAGCCCGCCCAGACTCTGCATGGCGTAGGCCCCGCAGTGGAGGTCGCCGAGCCCCTCGAAGATGTCCAGCGCGTGTCCCTGGAAACGCATCGCCTTCTCGGGCTCGGCCGCCAGATCGTGCAGCCGCCCGAACTGCATGGACACGCAGCCCTCGCGATGGGAGTCGCCGAGCTCCCTGGCCAGCCGCAGCGCCTCGCCCAGCCACTTCGAGGCCTGGTCGGGATCGCCGGAGGCCAGGCAGACCCGCCCGATGGCCTGCCGCGCGTAGGCCTCACCGCTCTGGTCGCCCATGGCGAGGAACATGGCCAGGGCCCGCCGGAAGTAGGCCAGTGCCCTGAGGTGCTCGCCGCAGAACTGGCTGACCGCGCCCAGCCCGCAGATCGAGGTCGCCTCACCCCGCACGTCCCCCAGCTCGTGGAAGATCGTGAGGGACCTCCGGAACATCTCCGTCGCCTCGGCGTAGCGGTCCTGGTAGAGGCATACCTGTGCCAGGCCCCGGAGCATGGCCGCCTCGCCGTGACGGTCCTGGGCCAGGCGCGCGGCGTCCAGGGCGATCCGGTGGGTGGACTGCCACTCCTCGAAGTGGCAGCGCAGGTCGAAGTAGGGGACGAGGGCCGCCGCGAGCCCCCACGCCGACGCGGCCAGCCCGGCGTCGACGGCCAGACGCACCGCGCCCATGAGCGTCTCGTGCTCGGCGTCGAACCACGACAGCGGGTCGGCGGTCAGGCGGCCGAGGGTGTCCTCCGCCAGGTTCCAGCGGGTGGCCCTGACCGATGTCAGGCTGAAGAGCGTGGTCGGCAGCCGTGCCGTGGCACTCTCGGTGGTGGCCATCCACGCTCCGAGCACCCTGATGAGGGCGTGCCGCTCCGGGGCGCCGCCGGCCTTCTCCTTGGCGTTGCAGCGGACCAGGTCGTGCAGCCGGTAGCGCGGCTGGCCGATCGGGTCGGTCCCGACCAGCTGGAGCAGGTTCACATCGACCAGGGTGTCCGTCACGTCGTCGGCCCGGTGCCGGTCCAGCACGGCGTCGACCACCCAGCCGGGCAGGGACTGCGGTCCCAGTAGACCCAGGGCCCGGAAGGCCAGGGCCGCGTCGTCGGGCAGCAGCCGGTAGCTCCGGTCGAAGCTGACCCGCACCTCCAGATCTCCGGCCCGCAGCTCGCCGAGCCTGCCCGCCTCGTCCTCCAGCCGCTGCCGCAGCACCCCCAGCGACCACCTGGGCCGTCCCGCCAGCCGCGCTCCGGCGACCCTGACGGCGAGCGGCAGGTAGCCGCAGGCGCGCAGGATCGCCGAGGCCGCCTCCCTCTCCCGTCCCAGCCGCTCGGAGCCGACGATCCTGCCCAGGAACTCCTCGGCCTCCCCCGGTGACAGGACGTCCAGTTCGAGCTGGAGGGCGCCGGGCAGTTCGGTGATCCGCCGTCTGCTGGTCACGAGCACCGCGCAGCCGTTGCCGGGCAGCAGCGGCCGTACCTGGGCGGCCCCGGCGGCGTCGTCGAGGAAGACGAGCATCGGGCGTTCGGCCAGAAGGGACCGGTACAGCGCGGAGCGTTCGTGCACGGTGCACGGCAGGCCGGCCTCACCGACCCCCAGCGCCCGCAGCGCCTCGGCCAGCAGCTCGCCCGGGTCGGCCGGCGCGGGCTCGGTCCCGCCGAGGTCCAGGTAGAGCTGCCCGCCCGGGTACCCGGCCCGTACGGCGTGCGCGCAGTGCACGGCCAGCGCCGACTTGCCCACGCCCGGCGGGCCCACCACCACCACGACCGACGGCGGTCCGTCCGGCGGCCGTTCCACGGGTGACAGCGCCTGCGTGAGGACGGCGACGTCCTCGGACCTGCCGGTGAAGTCCGGGATGTCCGGGGGGAGCTGGTGGGGGGTGGAGC
>NZ_NGFP01000144.1 GCF_002149035.1 Streptosporangium minutum | reverse complement strand
GTGCGGGTGATGACGGACTTCGCCCACGACACGGTGGGCGTCGTCCAGCTGCTGCTGGAGATCGAAGAGGGGAATGCCGCGAGCGCGGCGGTCGCGCGCGCGGCGGGTTACCACCTGACCGACGTGCCGCCGATCCCCGGCGAGGACAAGGGCCGCCCGCTGCTCCTGCGGACCTGGGCGTACGGCTACGCGTAGCCGGGTGGATGCGGCCGGGGAGCGGTCACAGCCGGCTGAGGCCGGCATCCTCTTTCGGGGGGCCACGGGAGGGCTGCCGCTCGGAGCGGCGCGCGGAGCCCCCTCCGCCGGACCGGTCCCGGTGGCCGACGCAGATCCGCCACCGGGACCGGAGGCTGTCGCCGTCCCGGGATCATCAGAGGCACCGACTACCCCGGGAACACCTTCCGAAACGGCAGTGCCGCCGGATCCGGGGCGGGCGGGCACGGTGATGACGGAGCCGCCGTCGGGGAGCGCGCCGCTCGGCCGCCCCGCCCAGGCACGGCCATGCCGTCAGGGGGCCTGAGAGCGGCCAGGGCCGTGCCCGTGTGGAGGACTGCCGTCGGGCACCGGCCCGGCCTCGGCGCCCGGCACGCGGCCTTCACAGGCTCGTGGACAGGGGTGTCCGGACGGCCGCCGCCTCTGCCGTCGCTGGGCGATCGTCAGCGCCCGACATACCGGTACGGCCACCGCCCATGGGCGGTGGCCGTACCGTCAGGAGGATCTCAGGCGGGGTGGGAGACCGCCGAGCCGATGGTGTGGACGCGCAGGGCGTTGGTGGAACCGGCGGTGCCGGGAGGCGAGCCGGCGACGATGACGACCTTGTCGCCCTTCTCCAGCCGCGCGTTGGCCAGCAGGGAGGCCTCGACCTGGCGGACCATGTCGTCGGTGTGGTGGACGAACGGCACCTCGAAGGTCTCCACGCCCCACGTCAGGGCGAGCTGGCAGCGGACGTGCGGGGAGGAGGTGAAGGCCAGCAGCGGGATCGGCGAGCGGTAGCGCGCCAGGCGGCGGGCGGTCTCGCCGGACATGGTGAACGCGACCAGGGCCTTGGCCCCGACGATGGCGCCGACCTCGGCGGCGGCACGGGCGATGGCCCCGCCGGTGGTCTCCGGCAGCCGGTCCAGGCTGTGGGTGGCCTGCAGCGAGGTCTTCTCCGCGGTGGTCGCGATGCGGCTCATGGTCTGCACGGACTCGATGGGGTAGTTGCCGACCGAGGTCTCGCCGGAGAGCATGACCGCGTCGGCGCCGTCCATGACCGCGTAGGCGACGTCGGAGGCCTCGGCCCGGGTGGGGCGCGGTGCGCTGATCATCGAGTCGAGCATCTGGGTGGCGACGATGACCGGACGGGCCTTCTCGCGGCAGAGCTCGATGGCGCGCTTCTGGACGATCGGCACCTCTTCGAGGGGCAGCTCGACGCCGAGGTCGCCGCGGGCGACCATGATGCCGTCGAAAGCCTCGATGATCTCGGGCAGCCGCTCCACGGCCTGCGGCTTCTCGATCTTGGCGAGCAGCGGGAGGCGGACGGCCTCCTGCTCCATGATGTTGCGCACCACGTCGGCGTCGGAGGGACGGCGGACGAAGGAGAGCGCGATGAGGTCGAAGCCGGTGCGCAGGGCCCAGCGGAGGTCGGTCTCGTCCTTGTCGGTGAGGGCGGGCGCGCTGACGTTGACTCCGGGCAGGTTGAGGCCCTTGTTGTCGGAGATCATGCCGCCGATGATCACCCGGGTGGTGACGCGCGGGCCGTCGACCCTGGTCACCTCCAGGTGGACGCGGCCGTCGTCGACGAGGATGCTGTCGCCCGGGCGGACGTCGTTGGGCAGGCCGAGGTAGGTCGTGGAGACCTGCTCCCGGTCGCCGGGGACCTCCTCGGTGGTGACGGTGAAGACGTCACCGAAGCCGAGACGGACCGGTCCCTCCTCGAACTTGCCCACCCGGATCTTGGGGCCCTGCAGGTCGGCCAGCACGCCTACGCCGCGGCCGAGCTCGGCGGCGGCCTCCCTCACCCTGTCGTAGACCTCCTTGTGCAGCTCGTGGCTGCCATGGCTGAGGTTGAAACGGGCCACGTCCATGCCCGCGGCGATGAGCTCGCGGAGGCGTTCGGGAGAGGAGGTGGCAGGGCCGAGAGTACAGACGATTTTTGCGCGACGGGTCACGGGTCCCACCCTAATTGGTACAGACCACTCGGTTGTTACGTTGGCCGGAGCACCGATGAAAAACTCGGTGACATTACGCTACCTCCGGTGACCCGGAGGCGGTGAACCACCCCTTGCCCCGGAGACGGTGGAACCCCTGCGTGAGCGCCGGACGCGGGTTCCGCGTCCGGTACGGGGGCCTGCTCGGTACGGGGCCTCAGCGGGTGACGGTGGCGGCCTTCTCCGCGTTGACCATGCCCCTGCCGTAGAAGCCGTTGCGGGACTTGGACCCCTCGCAGACCTGGGGGAACTTCTGGCCCTCGATGCGGTAGACGTACCTGCGCGGCGAGGGGCAGGGCTTCTTGGTGGCGGTGGCGTAGAGCAGGCGCTGGACATCGGCGGGGGCCATGGTGACACCGCCCTTGCCGGGCTTGCCGAAGCGGCTGAGGAGGATGGCGGCGACGCCGGTGGCGTGCGGGGCGGCCATGGAGGTGCCCGCGAGGTACTGGTAGTAGGCGCAGGTGTCGCCGCGGCAGTCGCGGAGGACCGAGGAGTTCTTGGGCCGGCCGTCACGGTCGATCAGGCCCTGGGCGCGGAGCACGTGCTCGGGGGCGGCGGCCAGGATGGTCCTGGTGACGTCGGGGTCCTTGGTGCCGTCGTACTCGTCGCCGCCGGGGGCCGACAGGTCCGTCTGCTCGAGGCCGTAGTCGGAGTAGTAGGCCTTGCGCCCGCTCGTGCCGAGCGCCGACACCGAGATGACGCCCTTGGACTCGGCCGGGACGTTGAGGCAGGAGTTGTCGACCTTGCGGACGCGCGTGGAGTCGGCCGGGTAGTCGGGGCTGGTGGTGTCGGTCTTGGGCCGGCCGAGGTCGGTGAGCTCGTTGCCGAGGGCGCTGATGAGGGTGACGCCGTGCCGGCGGGCGTAGTCCAGCGCGCGCTGCATGCCGGTGATGACCCCGCGCTGCTCCAGCTGTTCGGCCTTGGAGTCGGCGGGGTTGGCCGCGCAGTTGAAAAGCCAGGGGTCGACGTAGTAGCTCATGTTGACCACGTTGATCCCGGCGTCGCCGGCGTAGGTGAGCGCGTCGAGGCTGGGCTTGAGGAAGAATATCCCGGCGTCCTGGCCGGCCCGCAGGTTGACCAGGGACACCTGGGGGGCGACGCCGGCGACGCCCAGGTCGTTGATCGGCGAGCCGATCGTGCTGGCGACGTGCGTGCCGTGGCCGTCGTCGTCCCAGTCGACCGGGTCCTTGCATCCCTTGAACTCGCAGGGCCCGTCGAAGGTCTGCCCCTTGGAGTCCTTGGGCCGGTCGGTCACGAAGTTGCGGCTGAGCGCGCGGTCGAAGTTCGGCGCGATGTCGGGGTGCCTGCCGTCCACGCCGGTGTCGATGACGCCCACCAGCACCTTCTTGCTGCCGGGCGCGGTGGCGTAGGAGCCGTCGGCGGTGGCGCCGATCATCTTCATGTCCCACTGCCGTCCGGCCAGCGGCTCCTCGTCATCGGCCAGGACGACCTCCCGGATGTCCGAGGCGCTCCTCCCGGCGGGGACCTCGGAGCCGGTCCGGGGGGCGGCTGTCGCGGGACCGGTCCTGCGGCCGGAAGAGACGGCGGTCGTGGAGCCGGTCCTGCGGTCGCTGGGGACGGCGGTCGTGGAGCCGGTCCTGCGGTCGGAGGAGACGGCGGTCGCGGAGCCGATCCTGCGGTCGGAGGAGACGCCCGCGACGGCGTCGCTGCCGGCGAGGTCCTCGACGAAGCGGGCGCCCGGGCCCCTGGCGACGATGTAGCCGAGCTTGGGCTCGGTGGACACCGCGGCGCCGCCGCCCGCCCTGATCGCGGCGATCGCCTGGTCCTGGGCGCCGTCGGTGTAGAAGACAAGGTAGTCGCGGAGCTGTCCGGTGGCGGCCGCCGTCCCGCCGGTCAGGGAACCCACCGTGAGGGTGCCCGTCAGAGCCACCACCGTCGCCGCGCCGGTCAGGCGGCCGCTCCAACGATTCATATATCCCCCACATCAACCCAGGTCAGGAAGAATCATCTTTCAGGGATATAACCGCCACAGCAACCTGAACACTGACTTAGACCGATATTTCCGGTACGGCGGGCAGCGCCGTACCGGAAGCACCGTGAGACGGTCAGACCAGCGGCCGGGCCGTGGGCGGGATCGCCACCGGCAGGGCCGTCTGGCCGGTGAGGTGGCGGTCGACCGCCGCCGCGGCCGAGCGGCCCTCGGCGATCGCCCAGACGATCAGCGACTGGCCCCGGCCGATGTCACCGGCGACGAACACCCCGTCCACCGACGACATGTAGCCCTTGTCCCGCGCGACGTTGCCCCGCGCGTCGAAGAACTCGCCCGCCGCGACGGAGGCCAGCTCCTCCAGCAGGCCGCCCCGCTCCGGGCCGACGAAGCCCATCGACAGGGTGACGAGCTCGGCGGGGATCTCCCGCTCGGTGCCGGCGATCGGCTTGAAACCGGTCGCCGGGCCCTCGACCTCGACCAGGCGCAGCGCCCGGACGTTGCCGTCGGCGTCGCCGACGAGCTCGGTGGTGGAGACTGCGTAGACCCGGTCGCCTCCGCCCACGGCCAGCTCCTCGTGGGCGCTCTCCATCTTGAACAGGATGGGGAACGTGGGCCACGGCTGGCTGCCCGGGCGGTCCGCCGGAGGCTGGGGCATGATCTCCAGCTGGGTCACCGACGCGGCGCCCTGCCGGATCGCGGTGCCGATGCAGTCGGCACCGGTGTCACCGCCACCGATCACGACGACGTGCTTGCCCTCGGCGCTGATCGGCGAGACCGGGAAGTCGCCCTCCTGGACCTTGTTGGACGGCGGGAGATACTCCATCGCCTGGTGGACGCCCTTCAGGTCGCGCCCGGCGACGGCCAGGTCCCGCCACCGGGTCGCGCCGCCCGCCAGGACTACGGCGTCGAACTCCTCGCGGAGCCGGGCCGCGGTGATGTCGACGCCGACGTTGACGCCGGTGCGGAACTCGGTGCCCTCGGCCCTCATCTGCGCGAGCCGGCGGTCGATGTGCCGCTTCTCCATCTTGAACTCGGGGATGCCGTAGCGGAGCAGGCCGCCGATCCGGTCGGCGCGCTCGAACACCACCACGTCGTGCCCGGCCCGGGTGAGCTGCTGGGCGGCGGCCAGGCCCGCGGGGCCCGAGCCGACGACCGCGACCCGCTTGCCGGTCTTCGAGGCCGGGAGCTGAGGGGTGACCCAGCCCTCGTCGAAGGCGCGGTCGATGATCTCGACCTCGACCCGCTTGATCGCCACCGGGTCGGAGTTGATGCCGAGCACGCACGCCGCCTCACAGGGCGCCGGGCACAGGCGGCCGGTGAACTCCGGGAAGTTGTTGGTGGCGTGCAGGCGCTCGATGGCCTCCTGCCAGTCGTCGCGGTAGACCAGGTCGTTCCACTCGGGGATGAGGTTGCCCAGCGGGCAGCCGTTGTGGCAGAACGGGATGCCGCAGTCCATGCAGCGCGCGGCCTGCTTGGTCAGCGCGGGCTTGGGGAAGTCCTGGTAGACCTCCCGCCAGTCGCGGATGCGCACGTCCACCGGGCGGCGCGCCGGCAGCTCGCGTCCGTGCGTGAGAAAACCCTTCGGGTCAGCCATCGGTGTGCCCCCTTATCCCTGAACAGTCTCGTGAACGCGACCGGCCGTGACCTCTTCGGCGGGTGCCGGCGTCATCCCTGCACCGCCGCGGTCATGACCGCCTCGTCGATGTCGCGGCCTTCGAGGCGCGCGGCCTCGGCGGCCCGCAGGACCCGCTTGTAGTCCGTCGGCATGATCTTGCTGAACCGGGCCGGGTCCCAGTCGGTGAGCAGCGCCTTGGCGACCGTGGAGCCGGTCTCCGTCAGGTGCGCCTCGACGATCTCCCGCAGTGTCTCGGATTCGGCCTCGTCCAGCGCCTCGATCTCCACCATCTCGCGGTTGACCCGCGCCGCGTTGAGGTCGAGCAGGTAGGCGACGCCACCGGACATGCCCGCCGCGAAGTTGCGGCCGGTCGGGCCGAGGACGACCACCTTGCCGCCCGTCATGTACTCGCAGCCGTGGTCGCCGACGCCCTCGACGACCGCGGTGGCGCCGGAGTTGCGGACGCAGAACCGCTCCCCCATGACCCCGCGGACGAACACCTCGCCGGAGGTCGCGCCGTACAGGCCGACGTTGCCGGCGATGATGTGGCCTTCCAGCGGGGCCTCGTCGTGCGGCTGGACCGTGATCCGGCCGCCCGACAGGCCCTTGCCGAGGTAGTCGTTGGCGTCGCCGGTCAGCCGCAGCGTGACGCCCCTGGGCACGAAGGCGCCGAAGGAGTTGCCCGCCGAGCCGGTGAACCGGACGTCGACGGTGTCGTCGGGGAGACCCGCTCCGCCGTACCGCTTGGTCACCTCGTGGCCGAGCATGGTGCCGACCGTGCGGTTGACGTTGCGGATGGGCAGTTCCAGGGTGACCCGCCGGCCGTGGTCCAGCGCGCCCTCGGCGAGCTGGATCAGCGTGTGGTCCAGGGCCGCCTCCAGCCCGTGGTCCTGCTCCTGCGTACGGCGGAGCGCGGTGCCCTCGGGCAGCTCCGGCCGGTGCAGGATCGGCGCCAGGTCCAGGCCCGCGGCCTTCCAGTGGTTCTCGGCCGAGGTGGTGTCCAGCAGCTCGGCGTGGCCGATGGCCTCGTCGAGGCTGCGGAAGCCCAGCGCGGCGAGGTGCTCGCGGATCTCCTCGGCGATGAACTCGAAGAAGTTGATCACGAACTCGGGCTTGCCGGTGAACCGCTTGCGCAGCTCGGGGTTCTGGGTGGCGACGCCGACCGGGCAGGTGTCCAGGTGGCAGACGCGCATCATCACGCAGCCGGAGACGACCAGCGGGGCGGTGGCGAAGCCGTACTCCTCCGCGCCGAGCAGCGCGGCGACGACCACGTCGCGGCCGGTCTTGAGCTGGCCGTCCACCTGCACCACGATCCGGTCGCGCAGGCCGTTGAGCAGCAGGGTCTGCTGGGTCTCGGCCAGGCCGAGCTCCCAGGGCGCGCCCGCGTGCTTGAGCGAGGTCAGCGGCGAGGCGCCGGTGCCCCCGTCGTGGCCGGAGATGAGCACCACGTCGGCGTGGGCCTTGGACACGCCCGCCGCGACCGTGCCGACGCCGACCTCGGCCACGAGCTTGACGTGCACGCGGGCGACCGGGTTGGAGTTCTTCAGGTCGTGGATGAGCTGGGCGAGGTCCTCGATGGAGTAGATGTCGTGGTGCGGCGGCGGCGAGATGAGGCCGACGCCGGGGGTGGAGTGCCGGGTCTTGGCGATCCACGGGTAGACCTTGTGGCCGGGGAGCTGGCCGCCCTCGCCGGGCTTGGCGCCCTGGGCCATCTTGATCTGCAGGTCGTCGGCGTTGACCAGGTACTCCGACGTCACGCCGAAGCGGCCCGAGGCCACCTGCTTGATGGCGGAACGGCGGGCGGGGTCGTAGAGCCGCTCGGGGTCCTCGCCGCCCTCGCCGGTGTTGGACTTGCCGCCCAGCCGGTTCATCGCGATGGCGAGGGTCTCGTGCGCCTCCATCGAGATGGAGCCGTAGGACATCGCGCCGGTGGAGAACCGCTTGACGATCTCGGAGACCGGCTCGACCTCGTCGATCGGGACCGGCTCGCGGACGCCGTCCCTGAACTTGAACAGGCCGCGCAGCGTCATCAGCTTCTCGGCCTGGGAGTCCACCAGGCCGGTGTACTCCTTGAAGATCTCGTAGCGGCGCGAGCGGGTGGCGTGCTGCAGCTTGAAGACGGTCTCGGGGTTGAACAGGTGCGGCTCGCCCTCGCGGCGCCACTGGTACTCACCGCCGACCTCCAGGCGGCGGTGGGCGTTCTCGGCCCGCGGGTAGGCCCGCCGGTGGCGGAGCGCGACCTCCTGGGCCAGGACGTCGAAGCCGATGCCGCCCAGGCGGGAGGTCGTCCCGGCGAAGCAGGCGTCGATGACGTCCTTGCCGAGTCCGAGCGCCTCGAAGATCTGCGCGCCGGTGTAGGAGGCGACGGTGGACACGCCCATCTTGGACATGACCTTCAGCACGCCCTTGCCGTACGCCTTGATGAGGTTGCGCACGGCCTTGTGCTTGTCGATCTCCAGGACGCCGGAGTCGACCATGTCCTCGACGGTCTCGATGGCGAGGTAGGGGTTGACCGCGCCCGCGCCGTATCCGACGAGGAGCGCCATGTGGTGGGCCTCGCGGGCCTCGCCGGTCTCGATGACCAGGCCGACCCGGGTGCGGGTCTTCTCGGCGATCAGGTGGTGGTGGACCGCGCCGGTGAGCATCAGCGACGGGATCGGCGCCAGCGCGGCGGAGGAGCCCCGGTCGGAGAGCACGATGATGCGCGCCCCGTCCTCGATCGCCGCCGAGACCTCGGCGCAGATCTCCTCAAGGCGGTGCAGCAGCGCCTCGCCGCCGCCGCCGACCTCGTACAGGCCGGAGACGACGCGCGGGTGGAAGCCCGGCAGCGCGCCCTCGTCGTTGATATGGATGATCTTCGCGAGCTCGTCGTTGTCGATCACCGGGTACGGCAGCACGAGCTGGCGGCAGGAGGCCGGTCCCGGGTCGAGCAGGTTGCCCTCGGGGCCGAGCGTGCTGGCCAGGGAGGTGACGAGCTCCTCGCGGATGGCGTCCAGGGGCGGGTTGGTGACCTGCGCGAAAAGCTGGCTGAAGTAGTCGAACAGCAGCCGGGGCTTCTCGCTGAGCACCGCGACCGGGGTGTCGGTGCCCATCGAGCCGATCGGCTCGGCGCCCACCTTGGCCATCGGCGACAGGATGATCCGCAGCTCCTCCTCGGTGTAGCCGAAGGTCTGCTGACGCTTGATCAGCGCCTCGTGGGTCGGGATCTCGCGCGAGCGGGCGGGCAGCTCCTCGAAGCGGACCAGACCGGCGTGCAGCCACTCGGCGTAGGGCAGCTCGGCGGCGAGCTCCGCCTTGATCTCGTCGTCCTCGATGATCTTGCCGAGCTCGGTGTCGATCAGGAACATCTTGCCCGGCTGCAGGCGGCCCTTGCGGACCACGTCCTGCGGCGCGATGTCGAGCACGCCGGCCTCGGAGGCCAGCACGACGAGGCCGTCCCTGGTGACCCAGAACCGTCCCGGACGCAGGCCGTTGCGGTCGAGGACCGCGCCGACCAGGGTGCCGTCGGAGAAGGTGATCGAGGCCGGGCCGTCCCAGGCCTCCATCAGCGTGGAGTGGAACTCGTAGAACGCCCGCCGGGCGGGGTCCATCTCGGTGTGGCTCTCCCACGCCTCGGGGATCATCATCAGCACCGCGTGCGGCAGCTTGCGCCCGGCGAGGTGGAGCAGCTCCAGCGTCTCGTCGAAGGAGGCGGTGTCGGAGCCGTCGGGGTCGCAGACCGGGAAGAGCCGCGACAGCTCGCCCGGGATGGCCGCGGTCGCCAGCATGGCCTCGCGGGCCCGCATCCAGTTGCGGTTGCCCTTGACCGTGTTGATCTCGCCGTTGTGGGCGACGTAGCGGTAGGGGTGCGCCAGCGGCCACGAGGGGAAGGTGTTGGTGGAGAAGCGCGAGTGGACCAGCGAGATCGCGGTCTCGTAGCGCTCGTCGCTCAGGTCGGGGAAGAAGGGCTCGACCTGCAGCGGGGTGAGCATGCCCTTGTAGACGATCGTCCGGGCGCTCAGCGAGGGGAAGTAGACGTCCACCTCGTGCTCGGCCCGCTTGCGCAGGCAGAAGGCCAGCCGGTCCAGTTCCAGGCCGCTCTCGCCGTCCGGCGAGGCCACGAAGATCTGCCGGAAGAACGGCATCACCGCGCGGGCGCTCGGCCCGGGCAGCGCGGGGGCGGTCGGCACGTCGCGCCAGCCCAGGACCGTCAGGCCCTCCTCCGCCGCGATCTCCTCGATCATCCGCACGCCGATCGCGCGGGCCTCGGGGTCGGCGGGCAGGAAGGCCGTGCCGACGGCGTAGGAGCCCGCCGCGGGCAGCGGGAAGTCGGTCACCGCGCGGAAGAACGTGTCGGGGATCTGCGTCAGGATCCCGGCCCCGTCGCCGGTGTCCGGTTCGCTACCCTGGGCCCCCCGGTGGTCGAGATTGCAGAGCGCCGTCAGTGCCTTCGCGACGATGTCGTGACTGCGGCGGCCGGCCACGTCCGCGACCATGGCGACGCCACAGGCGTCGTGCTCGTGCGAGGGGTGATAGAGGCCCTGGGGCTCGGGAAAGCCGAGGTGGGCAGCAGGCATTGAATCCCTCCCGTCGTCTTGCTTCTTTGGAACAAGCAAGGGACGACGTTGGCCCTGCTGCGTGGTGTGTAGACATTACCGTACCCTGCCGGAAACGTGCCTACCCGGTCCATATCGCGAACATTTAGTAGCGATTCGTCCGCTTCGTTCAGCAGGGCGGCGGGGCAGGACATTCCAGGTGAGGGCTCTAGGGTGGCCCCATGGAAGCGATTGCGGCGCTCATCGCGCAGGCGGGTGTGGACGGCAGGCGGCTGCGGACGGTGCTGGCGCTCCTGGGTGACGGCCGCTGGTGGACTCTGGCGGATCTGGTCCGGGAGAGCGCGACGTCGCGCCGGACCGTCGAGGCCCTGCTGCGCGAGGTCGGGCTGGAGCGCTCCGGCGACCGCTTCCGGCTCCGGGAGCCTCTGATCGGCCTCGCCGGCGCCGCCGTCGCGCCGGCCGACCCGGTGGCGCACCTGCTGCCCGGCCACGCCGATCTGGTGGCGCGGATGGAGGAACTGGTCGCCAAGGCGCCCCGCGGCCGGCAGGCGCTGGACCACGTGGCCGCGACCGCCGACACCGTGGTCCGCCGGGCACTGCTGCTGGACGCCCGGTTCTGGCTGGAGGGGGCCCGGCTGCTGTGCGTGGGAGACCACGACCTGACCTCGCTGGCGACCGCCATGCTGCACCCGGGCGTCGAGGTGACCGTCGTGGACATCGACGAGCGCATCCTCGCCTACATCGCCGGCCAGGCCGACCGGCTCGGTCTCAACGTGCGGACCCGCTGGGCGGACCTGCGCCTGGGCCTGCCCGCGTCCGCCCAGTCATGGGCCGACCTGGCCGTCACCGACCCGCCCTACACCCCCGAGGGCATCGGGCTGTTCGCCGCCCGCGCCGTGGAGGGGCTCCGCGACCGCGAGCGGGGCCGCATCCTGCTGGCCTACGGGGCCAGCGAGCGCACCCCCGCCCTCGCGCTGAAGGTGCAGCACGCCCTGTCCCAGCTCAACCTCGTCAACGAGGCCATCTACCCCGACTTCAACCGCTATTTCGGCGCCGAGGCCATCGGCTCCGCCGCCGACCTGTACATCCTCCGCCCCACCACCAAGACCTGGCCCGCCGTGGCCGCCCGCGTCGACGGCTTCGGCGCGGCCATCTACACCCACGGCCCCCAGTCCGTCGAGTCCACCGGCTCGCCCGTCCCCGCACCGGCCGCCACCGGCCAGGCGCCCGAGGCGCCCGAGGTGCTCGTGGGCGAGTGGCCCAGGGACCTGCTCGCCAAGACGCCCCGGACCCGCCTGACGACATGGCTCGCCAAGCCCTACGCCAGCGACCCCGGCAGGGTCGCGATAGCCGTACCTGCCGGGCTGGAGGCGGCGCTGCCCCGGCTGCTGCTGGCCACCCGCGCCCAGCGGGTCCAGGTGACCCTGGCCGGACCGCCGAAGGATCTGCCCGCCGACCTGCTCTCCCCGGTCTACGGACTGACCGCCGACGGCTCGACGGTCCACGCCGTACGGCTCCCGCCTCCCACGACGGACGAGGGGCGGATCCTGCGCCGCATCCTGGACAACGCCCACGGCAAGCTCGCCAACACCTGGCGCGAGGCCCTCATCAAGGTGCGGGGCGAGCTGACCAAGAAGCAGGCCAGGGCCGTCATCACCGCCGTCGCCCCCTGGGCCGACGACGTCACCGTCCTCGAACTGCCCGCCCACCGCCTGCAGGAGCTCCCCGCCGCGGTGCGCGGCTCCCTCACCGCACCAGACGCCGCTGGATCACCAGGCTGAGGCTGTCCATCGCGACCTGCGGGTAGGTGAGGTCCACCTGGCCCGCGCCGCCCACCGGGGCGACCCAGCTCACGGTGACGTAGTGGCCCAGGGCGCGGGCCTGGGCCCAGCTCCGAGAGCCGTCGAAACCGGCGGGGGTGCCGGGGGCCGGCCGTACGAAGCCGCCGTCCTTGAGGGCCGCCACGAGCCCGTCGGCCGCGGCGGCGTCGGCCAGGTTGAAGATGAGGAACTGCCCGGAGACCCGGCCGTCCGGGGTCGCGTAGTGGGCCCGGAGCACCTGGGTGCATCCGGCGACGGCGGCCTCGGCGCTCCCCCACACCGCCGTGGCGCAGTCGGTGAGCGTCTCGGTCCCCTTGCTCGCGAGGGTGCTCTCGCCCGCGGTCACCGATCCGGTGGGGAACATCTCGGCGGCGGTCAGCGGATCGGGGTCGGCGGCGCGGGTGGCGATCGGGGCGTAGTGCGCCGTGGTCGGCTCACCCTGGAAGAAGGCCGGACGCGGGGCGTCCTTCTCGCCGCCCAGCCACAGGAACGCCGCTCCGGCGGCGACGACGAGCGGCACGGCGACGACGGCGATCCACTTGCGCATGACCGATGAGCCTACTGGGACCGCAGGTGCGGCGCAGGCTTAGGCAGCGGCGGGAGCGGGCCCGGGGATCAGGAGCCGGGCGGATCCAGAGGCCGGGAACCGGGCCGGTTCGGGGGCCGGGGCGCGGGTCTGGAGCCTGTACGGAGTTCGGATCTCCAGGCTGGCCGGAGGCTTCGGCCCCATAGGACGGCCCCGCGTACGCTCCGCCACCTGGAGGCGGGGGACACGTTCGTGAGCGGAGGACCAACCAGGAAGGGTGGTCGACGGGGCTACCGCCGCCTTCCTGCAGCGGGAACCATGTCCGGAAGCGGTCACGGCCGAAGGGTGATTTCCCATGCTTAATCGTCTCTTATGGAGACAAGGCGGCGCACCGCCACCTACCGCTCCAGTTCGAGAGGACCCCCATGGACATCCCGGTCCGAGCCACCCTGATCAACAAGAAGTCCGGGCTCGCCCTCGACATCAGGGAATGCGACATGTCCGACGGTGGCTGGGTGATCCAGTGGACCCCCCACGGCCGGACCAACCAGATCTTCCGCCTGGAACCCGCCGATGGCGGCTACAAGTTCATCGCCGAACACTCCGGCAAGGCCCTGGATGTCAGCGTGGCGAACCAGAACTCCGACTTCGCGATGCAGTGGGGCATCAATGGCAGCCCCAGCCAGATCTGGTACCTCAAGGAGCACGAGGCGGGCGTCTACCGGCTCATCGCCAAGCACTCAGGCAAGGTGCTGGCAGTCGCAAACGCCTCCACCGACCCGGGCGCGCGCGTGGTGCAGTTCGAACCAGGTCATGACGAGAACGAACTCTGGCTGCTCAAGGCCGTTCCCTAGCCAGG
Organism: Streptosporangium minutum; assembly: GCF_002149035.1. GTDB lineage: Bacteria > Actinomycetota > Actinomycetes > Streptosporangiales > Streptosporangiaceae > Streptosporangium > Streptosporangium minutum. The sequence continues at coordinate 10,237 of NZ_NGFP01000144.1, read as the reverse complement.
GGTTGTTTGAAGTTCGGATCATCATGTGGTTGAGGTGAGGAGTCTTAACCACATGATCGAGCCCCGGAGGTAGAGTCCGGCCTCGTAGCTCTCCGGGGCTTTGTCGTAGCGGGTCGCCAGGCCACGCCAGGTCTTGATCTTCTGGAAGCAGCGTTCGACAGTGTTGCGCTGCCGGTAGCGCTCCGGACCGAACGTGACGGGCCGCCCACCGGCCGCCTCCGCCCGAGCTTCGCGAAACCGCCACAAGATCCCGTTGAACTGGTCGCGCACCCGCCGTGGCAGCGGCCCGGTCGCCGCCGGCGGCAGCTGCGGCTCGATCAAAGCCAACTCGGCATCGGTCACATCAAAGCGCGCCACATCCGAGTTCCACCAGTCACGGCAGCTAACCATCGGTCCTCATCTGGATCCGGACTTCAAACAGCTCCTAGGGGGCGGGGGCGGGTCCGGCGGCGACGACGCGGCGGAACACGGCCTTCTCCGCGCCGCGGACCGCCAGCGACAGGGAGACGAAGTCGTCCTTGGCCCCCGGCTCGGCGCCGTCGGCCCGGCCGATCCAGACCAGGCCCACGTAGTGGCCCATGGCGTGTCCGCTGGCCTCGGTGTAACCGCCGATCGGGAAGCGCGCCCTGCCCGACGCCAGCAGATGGGTCCAGCCGCCCCGGTGCGTCGTCGTCAGCGACTGGACGAGCCCGTCGGCGGAGGCGGTGTCACGCAGGTTGAGCAGGGTGTACTGGGCGACGTGACGGCCGTCGGTGTAGACGCCCCGGGCCGCCTGGGTGCATCCGGCCTGGGCGAGCTGGTCGGCCAGTCCCTGCCCCCAGACCGCCGCCGAGCAGTCGGCGTCCATTTTGGTGGCCGCCAGCTTCAGCGTGGTCCTGCCCTCCTTGAGGACCTTCTCCGCGAAGACGTCCTTCAGGGTCAGCGGAGCGGGGTCGGCCTTGCTCAGTGCGATCGGCGCGAACAGCTTCGGCGAGACCCAGCCCTTGTAGGCGTCGGGCCGGGGCTGGGTGGAGATGGCGGCGGCGGTGGCCCTCTCGGGCACGAAGTCGCTGCTCATCGAGCCGATCACGAAGGTGAGGACGACCGCGGCGACCAGCACGCCGGCCACCGAGCCGACGACCGCCAGCAGCCGCTGCTGTCCCTGGCTCAGCCCCCACTCCTCCAGCTGGGGGATGCTCCAGGTCTGCGTCTTCGCCGGGGTACGGCGGCGCTTGCGGGCGGGAGTGGTCATCACAGTCCGCTCCCTCCCAGGAGATGGCCGAGGCCGAAGGTCAGGGCGGCCGCGACCGCGCCGACCACGAGCTGGCGCAGCCCGCTGTACCACCAGCTGCGCGCGGTGACCCGGGAGACCAGCGCGCCCGCGCCGAACAGGGCCAGGCAGGAGACCACCGCCGAGCTCACCAGGCTGGTGACCCCCAGCAGGTACGGCAGGAGCGGCAGGATCGCGCCCACGCTGAAGGACAGGAAGGAGGAGAGGGCGGCGATCCTGGGCGAGGGCAGGTCCTCCGGGGTGACCCCGAGCTCGGCCAGGGCGTGCACCTCCAGCGCCTTCTCGGGATCCTGGGAGATCTGCCGGGCCACCTCCGCCGCCACGCCGGGCTCGACGCCGCGCGACTCGTAGAGCTGGGCGAGCTCGGCCTGCTCGGCCTCGGGGTGGCGTTCGAGCTCGCGCCGCTCGACGTCGATCTCGGCGAGGGCGAGCTCCCGCTGGCTGGCCACCGAGACGTACTCGCCACCGGCCATGGAGAACGCGCCCGCCGCCAGCCCGGCCACCCCGGCCAGCACGATGACCTTGGTGCTGGCCGTACCGCCCGCGACACCGGCGATCAGGGCGAAGTTGGAGACGAGACCGTCCATCGCACCGAACACCGAGGGCCGCAGCCAGCCTCCGTTGACGTCACGGTGCGCGTGATGGATCTCGGCGCGTCCCCCGGACTCGCCTGCGCTCATGGTCTCTCTTTCTCGCCGTCTGCCGCGGTCCGGACCGCGATCTCCTCCCGGGCCTCCCCGGGCGTGCCGGCGGCGCCGGCCTTCTCGGCCTCGTCGGCCTGGTCTGACGGGTGAGCCGGATCGACGGCCCCCGCACCGCCAGGTGCGAGCTCCGCGGTCACGCCGGCGGGCTCCGCACGCCCCTCCGGCCGATCGCCCTCCCCGTCCTCGTCGGCCTTTTCGACCTCGTCGACCTTGTCGGCCTCGTCGGACGGATGCGCCGGGTCGATACCCCCCGCGCCTTCCGGCGCGAGCTCCGGCGTCACCCCGACGGACTCCTCCCCTGTCTTCCTTCCGGCATACCAGAAATAGACCAGCGCCGCGACGAACAGGATGACGGAGGTCCACTGGTTGAGCCGCAGGCCGAAGATGTGGTGGGCGGTGTCCACCCGCAGGCCCTCGATCCAGAAGCGGCCCACGGTGTAGCCCGCGACGTAGAGGGCGAAGACCCGGCCGTGACGGAGCGCGAACCGGCGGCCGGCCCAGATCAGGACGAGTGCCAGACCCAGGTCCCAGATCGACTCGTAGAGGAACGTGGGATGGTAGGTCGCCTCGCCCGGCACCGTGCCCGGCCGGTCGGGGTCGATCTCCAGGCCCCAGGGCAGGTCGGTGGGGCTGCCGAACAGCTCCTGGTTGAAGTAGTTGCCCCAGCGTCCGATCGCCTGGGCGACCGCGATGCCGGGGGCCACGGTGTCGGCCACCGCGGACAGGGAGATCCCCCGGCCGCGGCAGCCGAACCACACGCCGAGGGCGCCGAGCGCGACGGCCCCCCAGATGCCCAGCCCGCCGTTCCAGATGAACAGCGCCTCGATGGGCTCGTTGGGCGCGTCCGGCCCGAAGTAGAGCTGCCAGTCGGTGATGACGTGGTAGAGACGTCCGCCGACCAGGCCGAACGGCACGGCCCAGACGGCGAGGTCCACGATCGTGCCGGGCGCGCCGCCGCGGGCGCGCCAGCGGCGCTCACCGATGATGACGGCGACGATGACGCCGAGCACGATGCACAGTGCGTAGGCCCGGATGGGGACCACGCCGAGGTGCCAGACCCCCTGGGAGGGGCTGGGAATCGAGGCGAGGGGCATGTCTGGTGACGTTACCGTGTCACGGGCTACTTGGCCGCATCAAGGATCGCCTGGCGCAGATCGGCCGGCTTGAACGCCACGCTGTTGTCCACCTCGGTGCCGTTGATCTTCAGCGTCGGGGTGCCCTGGAGGTTCGCGCTCTCCAGGATCTTGGTGCTGTAGGCGGTGTGCTCAGGCGCCTTCTGCTGGCCGGTCACGCACTTCTCGAAGCCCGGGTCGGTGACCCCGGCGTCCTTGCCCCAGGCGACCATGTCATCGAGCTTGAAGCCCTCGACGGTCTCCGACGGCTGCTCCTTGAACAGCTTGTCGTGGAATTTGATCCACGGAGCGCCGCCGGGGACGCAGCGGGAGGCGGCGCCGCCGCGGACGGAGTTGCCGCGGGTGACGCCCTTGTTCGCCTCCTGCGGGAAGATCGTGATCGGGTGGTAGACCACCTTGACCTTGCCCTCGGCGGCCAGGTTCTTGATCGTGGCGCCGCTGGTCTCCTCCAGCGCCTTGCAGGCGGGGCACTGGAAGTCCTCGTAGACGTCCAGCACCGGCTTCTCCACGCCCGCCTTGGCCATCACCACGGAGCCGTCGGCGGCGGCGGTGATCGGCGCCAGCGCCCCGGTGGCCTCCTCGGACTTGCTTCCCTGGGCGGCGTACCACCATCCGGCCCCGACGGCGCCGAGTGCGACGACCGCCACCGTCGTGATCGTCGCGATGCGCTTGAGCCGCTCCTTCTTCCGCTGCTCCTCGCGCTGCGCCTTGATCCGGTCACGCGCCGAATGATCCCGCGCGGCCTTGCCCATCAGTGGTTCTCCTTTTCATAGGGCTTCTCGTCATCGCCCTCGATGTCGTCATCGTACGGCTCCCGCCCCGAGGTCAGCCCCAGCGCCGAGTCCAGCGCGAACCGCCCCGGCGGGAACCAGGCGACGACCACGCCGAGCGCGAAGAAACCGGCGTCACGCAGGATGTCGATGAGGTAGTCGGGCTCCACCCCGGCCTTGAGCTGACCGCCGCCGCCGAAGCAGCCGCAGTCGATTCGCAGCCCGCGCGCCCACGCCGATGCGATTCCGATGACGAAAGCCAGCATAAGCAACGCGGAGATGATGCCCGCCACACGGGTGAGCAGCCCGACAACCAGCAACACCCCTATGACGATCTCCAGGATGGGCAGGCCGTAGCCGACCACCGTGGCAAGCGAGTCCGGAAGTAGTTCGTATGCCTTGACCGCCTGCACGGACAGCACCGGCGTGCCGATCTTCCCCCAACCGGCGGCGATCATCACACCCGCCAGCACCAGCCGCGAGACAGTCGTCACCCAGGGTAACGCCGAACTCGCCGGATGCGACCGCGGAAGCACGGGCTTGTCAGAAGTCACGAGCACCATCGTCTCCTATTCCGGGCCCCCGGTTATGGCCGACCGCTATGGATACGGCACCATCTGGGAGAAACCCCATCACGAGCTGGATAAGCGTCGAATAAGCCAACTAACGAGCACGGAACCGCAGAACTGCCGCACCATAAAAGCCCAGGTGACAGGCCGATACAGCAGCAGACATCCTACGGCGAACTCCGGCCCCAATCCCGCTGGACGGCCTTCGCACCCTGACGCACCGTATCCGGGGCGGGCGCCGCCCTGATCTCCGCCCCCGCCCCGCCGGGGACGCGGGAACCGGCCGGCGGCTCCGGCGGCCGGGACGGAGGGGCGCGTCCGGCCGGTAACGGCACGCCGGAGAACGCGGCGGGCTCCGGCGGGGCGGTTTACCGCATTAACCGGAGGCGGAACGGATGGGCCCGGCGGGAAACGAGAAATGCGGCCGTTCCATGGAACGGCCGCATTTCAGATGAGAGGTCTACCTCCGGACGCCCGCCGCCAGCTCGGCGCCCAGTTCGCGGACCGCCGCCAGGCCGGAGGCCTCGTCGGGGGCGTCCAGCAGGCGGCGGATGAACGCCGAGCCCACGATGACGCCGTCGGCGTAGCGGGCCACCTCGGCGGCCTGCCTGCCGGTGCCGACGCCCAGCCCGACGCAGACCGGCATGTCGGTCTGCAGGCGGGTCCGCTCGACCAGCCCCTGGGCCGCCTCGCCGACCGACTCGCGGGCGCCCGTGACGCCCATCAGCGAGGCGGCGTAGACGAAGCCGGTGCAGCAGCCGACAACGGCCTTGATGCGGCTCTCGGGAGAGCTCGGCGCGACCAGGAAGACGGTGTCGATCCCGGCTCCGGCGCTGGCCTCGCGCCAGGGCTCGGCCTCCTCCGGGGTCAGGTCGGGGGTGATGGTGCCCACCCCGCCCGCGTCCGCCAGGTCACGGGCGAACCGGTCGGCGCCGTAGCGGTCGATCGGGTTCCAGTAGGTCATGACCAGCGTGGCGGCACCCGTCTTGGCCACGCCCTCGACCGTGCGCAGCACGTCGGCGATGCGGGTGCCGTTGGTCAGCGACCGGTGCACGGCGTCCTGGATCGTCGGACCGTCCATGAGCGGATCGGAGTAGGGCAGGCCGATCTCGATCACATCGCAGCCCGCGTCCACCATGGCGGCGGCGGCCGCGATCGCGCCGTCCTTGGTCGGGAATCCGGCCGGCAGGTATCCGATGAGGGCGGCGCGATCGTCCGCCTTCGCCCTGGCGAACACCGTCTGAAGAGTCGTCATCGTTGATTCCGTTGCGGTTCGTGGCCTCGTCCCCACCGGCTAGGCCGGCGGGGACGCGAGTCGGCCGTCAGAGGTTGAAGTACTTCATGGCGGTGCCCATGTCCTTGTCGCCACGGCCCGAGAGGTTGACCAGGATGGTCGCCTCGGGGCCTATCTCACGGCCGAGCTTGAGGGCGCCGGCGAGCGCGTGGGATGACTCGATCGCCGGGATGATGCCCTCGGTGCGGGCGAGCAGCGAGAAGGCGTCCATGGCCTCGGCGTCGGTGATGCCGTGGTAGGAGGCGCGGCCGGTGTCCTTCAGCCAGGCGTGCTCGGGGCCGACGCCGGGGTAGTCGAGGCCGGCGGAGATCGAGTGGGACTCGATCGTCTGGCCCTCCTCGTCCTGCAGGACGTAGGTGCGCGAGCCGTGCAAGACGCCGATGGAGCCCTCGGTGAGCGTGAGGGCGTGCTCACCGGTCTCCAGGCCCCGGCCGCCGGCTTCGTAGCCGTGGAGCTGGACGTCCTTGTCGTCGATGAAGGCGTGGAAGATGCCGATCGCGTTGGAACCGCCGCCGACCGCGGCGGCGACGGCGTCCGGCAGCCCGCCGGTGAGCTCCAGCATCTGGCGGCGGGCCTCGACGCCGATGATGCGGGCGAAGTCGCGGACGATCTCCGGGAACGGGTGCGGGCCGGCGATCGTGCCGAAGAGGTAGTGGGTGCGGTCGACGTTGGCGACCCAGTCGCGGAAGGCCTCGTTGATGGCGTCCTTGAGGGTCTGGCTGCCGTTGGTGACCGGGACGACGGTGGCGCCGAGCAGCTTCATGCGGGCGACGTTGAGCGCCTGGCGCTCGCAGTCGACGGCCCCCATGTAGATCACGCACTCCAGGCCCATCAGGGCGGCGGCGGTGGCGGTGGCCACGCCGTGCTGGCCCGCGCCGGTCTCGGCGATCACCCTCGTCTTGCCCAGGCGCTTGGTGAGCAGGGCCTGGCCGAGCACGTTGTTGATCTTGTGAGCGCCGGTGTGGGTCAGGTCCTCGCGCTTGAGGATGATCCGGGCGCCGCCCGCCTGCTCGGCGAAACGCGGCACCTCGGTGAGGGTGGTCGGCCGCCCGGCGTAGGTGCGCAGCAGGTGGTCGAACTCGCGCAGGAACCCGGTGTCGTTCCTGGCCTTCTCGTACTCGGCGGCCACCTCGTCCAGCGCCGGGATGAGGGCCTCGGGCACGTAGCGCCCGCCGAAGACGCCGAACTTGCCGTGGACGTCCGGGTCGTTCCCGTGGACGCCGTTGCCGGCCAGGTCCGCCGGGGTGAGAAGGGTTCCGTCTGTCGCTGTCACGTGCTTACTGCCCCTCAGGTCGAGATGCGGGGTGAGCGCCGGCGGTGACCAGGTCGACCACCGCGGCCCGCGGGTCCTTTCCGGTGACCAGGCTCTCGCCGACGAGGACGGCGTCGGCGCCGGCCCTGGCGTAGGCGAGCAGGTCGTGCGGACCGCGCACACCCGATTCGGCGATCTTGATGACGCCTTCGGGGATCTTCGGGGCCAGCTTCGCGAACACCTCGCGGTCCACCTCAAGGGTCTTGAGGTTACGCGCGTTGATGCCGATGATCCGGGCTCCGGCGGCGAGCGCCCGGTCGAGCTCCTCTTCGGTGTGCACCTCGACCAGCGGGGTCAGGCCGATCGACTCGGCCCGCTCGATGAGCGAGACCAGCGCGTTCTGGTCCAGCGCGGCCACGATCAGCAGCACCAGGTCGGCGCCGTAGGCCCGGGCCTCCCAGAGCTGGTAGGAGGTGACGATGAAGTCCTTGCGCAGCACCGGGATGTCGACCACGGCGCGCACGGCGGCCAGGTCGTCGAGGCTGCCGCCGAAGCGGCGCCTCTCGGTCAGCACGCTGATGACGTGGGCGCCGCCCGACTCGTAGTCACCGGCGAGCGCGGCGGGGTCGGCGATCGCGGCGAGCGCGCCCTTGGACGGGCTGGAACGCTTCACCTCGGCGATGACCGCCACCTGGTCGCCGCCCAGCGCGGCGTAGGCGTCGCGGGGCGCGGGCGCCCGCTCGGCCCGCTCCTTGAGCTCGGCCAGCGACACCGTCTCCTGCCGGCCGGCCAGATCGGCGCGCACCCCTTCGAGGATCTCCTCCAGAACGCTCACTTGCCCTCCTCGCGAAACTCGGAGGTCAAGTTCGCGAACGCCGCCCTGTCCATGGTCCGCTCGCTCCACTCGCTCACGAGTAAGGCCCCTCCCGATCGATTGCCTTGGTCCAGCCGATGCTATCGGGCTTGCCGCGGTCGCCCCGCCACGGGGTGACGCCTATAGGTGACTATGGGGCCAAGAATTCCCCAAAAGCAACATTTCGCACTATCCAAAAAACGATCATTAAAGCAAGAAAAGCCCATACATAGGAAGGACGTATGGATATCCCCTTGAGTGGTACGCCCCGCCAGGAACGCAGCACCCAGCGCCCCCACAGGAGGGCCAGGACCGGGACCATGGCCACGACCAGAATGTTGAGCCCGAGGGCCGTGACGGGGTCGCCGTGGGCGAGGGCGTGAATCGCCCGCAGCCCGCCGCAGCCCGGGCAGTAGAGCCCGGTGAGCATGAGGAACGGACATGTGGGGTAGTGCCCCGGCTCGTTGGGGTCCACCGCGCCCACGTAGGCGACCGCGGCGCCGGCGGCCAGCGCGGCGCCGAGCGGGGCCAGCACTGCCAGCGCCCGCGCCCGCGGCCCCCGCACGTCAGCGGTCCTTCCCGTCACCATCGGCCCGCCCGCACCTCTCCACCAGCGACTACCCGTCACCGGCCACGATACTCAAGACGGGGGCGGATGCCCGTCAGTAACCCGACAGCGAGGTGCTCGCGGCGAACCCCCACCAGCCGAGCGCCAGCGCCAGGACGAGCACGAGCAGCCAGCAGGCGACGCCGAAGTAGGACAGGACCAGGCCCGCGATGGCCATGCCGCGCCCCTCCTCGTGGGTCCGCTTGATCTGGCCCAGCGAGATGTGGCCCAGCACGATGCCCACGATCGAGGTGACGCCGCACACGAACAGCCCGGCGATGCCCATGATCAGCGCGGCGATGGCCATGCCGTTGTTGCCTCGGGGCGGCTGCGCGCCGTAGCCGTAGGGGTCGTAACCGCCGCCGGGCGGCGGGCCGTAGCCGCCGGGAGAGCCGTATCCGCCGCCCTGCGGTGGCCCGTAGCCGCCGGACTGGTTCCCGTAGCTCATGAATGACTCCCCTTTATGCGAGTTGCGGGCGAAATCCTAGCGAAATCCGTGTCTTCCACGAGGGCCGCTCCCCGCTTCCGTGGGCAAGTTGTGACCGTGCGGTGAGCAGGGGCGACCGGCCGTCTCCCGGGACGGCCGGTCCTCAACGCTCCCCGTTCTCCGGACGGGCCGTTCTCTCCGGAGCGGCGGTGTCCTCCGGGCCGACCGTCGGATCGGCGCCGAGGTCGATCGCGTCCCACAGCGCCCGCTCGCTCGGAGCCCCGCCGGTGGAGGCGGCACCGGCGGCGGCCGGGGCCGATCCGCGGCGCTCGTAGCGGTCGGACATGCCGGGCCAGCCGGCGCCCCTGACGGCGGCCACCACTCCCGCGCAGGCCAGCAGCAGCCCGCCCGCCCCGGCCACCAGCGGCCAGGCGGCGGCCGGGGCACTGTGGAGGGCACCGGGCTCGGCCAGCGGGATCTGCCGGGCCGCGACCTCCAGCGCCGCGCCCGCGCGGCTTCCCTGCCAGGCCCAGGCGAGCGCCCCCGCTCCGCAGAGCGTCATCACGGCGCCGACGATCCTGCGCCAGACCCCCCGGGTCGCGAGCACGGCGACCACTGCGGCGAGCGCCGCCCAGGCCGCCGGGCCGAGCGCGGGCACCAGTTCCGCGGCGGAGACCGCCACCTTGCGCGGGCCGTACGTCACGGTGAACCAGTCGCGCCCGGCGGCGAGCAGCACGAGCGCGGCGCCCGCCACGCAGACGGCGACCCAGGTCCACAGCGCCCGCCGGGCGGTCACTTCGGGTTCACCGCCAGTTCGTCGGCGTCGAAGCAGGTCCGGTCACCGGTGTGGCAGGCGGCGCCCACCTGGTCGACCTTGAGCAGGATCGTGTCGCCGTCGCAGTCGAGTGCGGCGGACCTGACGTGCTGGACGTGACCGGAGGTGTCGCCCTTGACCCAGTAGGATCCGCGGCTGCGCGACCAGTAGGTGGCCCGGCCGGTGGTGAGCGTGCGATGCAGGGCCTCGTCGTCCATCCAGGCGAGCATCAGCACCTCGCCGGTGTCGTACTGCTGGACGATCGCGGGCACCAGCCCGTCGCCGGTGCGCTTCAGCCGTGCCGCGATGGCGGGGTCAAGGGACATGCGGCAATTGTGCCGCAACCAGGGAGAGGGGTGACTTCCGGCATGGCCGGTCGGCCACGGCGGGGGCTCCCCGGCGGACCGATCCGGCCGGCGGGCGGTGACGGCGGATGGCCACGGCGGGGGCTTCCCGGCGGACCGGCCCGGCCGGCGGGCGGTGACGGCGGATGGCCACGGCGGGGGCTTCCCGGCGGACCTGCCCGGCCGGCGGGCGGTGGCGG
>NZ_NGFP01000143.1 GCF_002149035.1 Streptosporangium minutum | reverse complement strand
GCCTGGGTGACGCGGACGCGGTAGCCGACGATCTCCGTGGGGCCCTCCTGGGCTATGCCGTACACCTGCAGGTAGCGGGCGGAGAAGCGGCCGGCCAGCTCGGTGGGGGAGTCGGTCCACGGGACGGTGAGGTCGTGGGCCTGCCCGGTGAAGCGCATGTCGGCCGAGCGGGTGACGGACACACCGGGCGAGTCCGGGCTCACCCCGAGGTCGCGGGCGGCCGCCGCGGCGAGGGCGGCGAAGACCTGGCCGGGGTCGGCGTCCAGGGCGGACAGGACGCGGTCGGTGGACAGGTCGCCGGAGAGCAGGCCGGCCGCCGAGCCGACGCCGCAGTACGCCGGGACGACCACGGTGGAGATGCCGAAGCGGGAGGCGACCCGGGCCGCGTGCATGGGGCCCGCGCCGCCGAACGCGATCATGACGAAACCGGCAGGGGCGATGCCGCGCTGCACGGTGACCACGTGCACGGCCGACCCCATCGAGGCGTTGGCGATCTCGTGGACCGCGTGCGCGGCCTCGGCCCTGGACACCCCCAGCGGCCCGGCCAGGTGCCGGTCGACGGCCTTCTCGGCGAGATCCCGGGACAGCGGCATCGTCCCCCCGGCGAAGGAGGCGGGGTCGAGGTAGCCGAGGACCAGGTTGGCGTCGGTCACCGTCGGCTCCTCGCCGCCCAGGCCGTAACAGGCCGGACCGGGTTCGGAGCCCGCCGACCTCGGCCCGACCCGCAGGGCGCCGGCCGGGTCCACCCACGCGACGCTGCCCCCTCCGGCGCCCACCTCGGCCAGGTCGATGGCGGGGGTCTTGACCGGCACCCCGGTCCCGGCCCGGCGGCCGCCGAAGCTGCCCTTGCCGCCGACGTGGAACTCGTGGGTGATCTCCGGAGCGCCGTCCCTGATCACGCAGGTCTTGGCCGTCGTGCCGCCCATGTCGAAGGAGATCACGTCCGGATAGCCGGTCGCCGCCGCGGCCAGCACCCCCGCGGCGGGCCCGGACTCGATCGTGGTCACGGCCCGGCGCGCGGCCAGCTCGGCCGACATCACGCCGCCGGCGGAGTCCATCACGTGCACCGGCGCGGTGATCCCGACGGCGGCCAGCCGCGCGGTCAGCCGCCGCAGGTATCCCGCCATCACCGGCCCGACGTAGGCGGACATGATGGTCGTGGTCGCCCGTTCGTACTCGCGCAGCTCCGGCCATACCTCCGAGGAGATCACCACGGTCGGGACCAGGGGGCCGAGGATCTCCGCGATCCGCCGTTCGTGGGACGGGTTGGCGTAGGAGTGCAGCAGGCAGACGGCGACCGCGGTGACGCCCCGCCGTGCGATCTCCTCGCCGACCCGGACCACGGCCGCCTCGTCCAGTGGCCGCAGCACCTCGCCGCGGCTGTTCACGCGCTCGGGCACCTCGAAGCAGTCCTCCGCCGCGACCGGCGGGGCGGGCGGGTCGAAGCGGAGGTCGTAGCGGTCCTCCTCCACCCGGGCGTACCGGCCGAGGGGGATCGCCGAGCGGAAGCCCAGCGTCGTGACGTAGGCGACCCGGACGCCCCGGCGCTCCAGGACCGCGTTGGTGGCCAGCGTGGTGGCGTGCACGACCCTGGTCACCGCCGACGGGTCGGTACGGCCCAGCGCCGCGGTGACCGCGGTGACGATCCCGTCGGTGGGGTCGTCATGGGTGCTCAGGCACTTGGCGACGGACATCCGCCCGTCCGGCCCGCTGAGCACCGCGTCCGTGAACGTCCCGCCGACGTCGACCCCGATCGCGTGGCTCACCGGCGTCCTCCGCCCGGTGGCCCGCCGTGGCGTCCGCCGCTGTGTTCACTCGCTCGCTCGCTCCGCGCACTCACGAAGCGCAGGCTATTTCCCTAGCAAGCGCTTGTCTATCCACCATTCTCTTGACTTCTGCACTACGGTTGCCACGCTTGTCCTTATCCCCCTTATGGAGTGGCGATGCGGCGGTCCGGATCTGCTCTGACCCTCCTCGGCGGCCTCGCGCTCGCGGTGGCCGCCATGACGCCTGCCCTGGCGCACGAGCATCCCAGCGGGATCACCGACCTGGTGACCCCCGCGGTGGTCCGGGTGGAGGCGAAGGCGCGTGTCGACGTCACCCTGCTGGACCACATCGGCGAGCTGGTCCACGTGGAGCGGAGCTACGAGGTGCCCATCGGCGCCGGCACCGGGACCGTCGTCACCCCCGACGGTGCCGTCGTCACCCTCGCGCGGGTGGTCAGGACCGACAAGGACATCGCGGTGTACGCCGCGAACAAGATCTTCGCCGAGCACCACAAGGTCAAGATCCCCCAGGACTTCGAGCGGCACACGATCAAGAACGACCAGCTCAACCACCACCTGCAGGAGTGCTACCCGCCCAAGCAGCCCACCGCGACCTGCATCGTCGACATCACCACCGAGATCCGCGTCTTCCCCAACATCTCCCCTCCCGACAAGGAGGGGTTCAAGGCCGAGATCGTCCGTGCCGACTCCAGGCCCGACGGCCCCGCCGTGCTGATGCCCGTCGGGCGGGCCGACGGCAGCGCGGGCCTGCCCACGGCGCCGCTCGCGGCCACGGTGCCCGACAAGGAGGGCTCGCCGGTGGCGGTCGCCGGGTTCACCGGGCGGCCCGCCACGGACCTGCCGGAGACCGTGGACATCGCCCACCTGCGAGCCGGGGGCGCCGGGACGGGCGGGCGGCAGTTCAAGGACCCCGAGAACAAGGTCGACGAGCCGGCGAAGCTGGGCGCCCTCGTCGACAAGGGCCTGATCGGCGGTCCGGTGATCGAGGACAAGAAGGGCGCGGTCGTCGGGCTGCTCGTCGGCGGCGGCAAGGACGGCCGGATGATCGGCGTCCGGGAGATCTCCAAGGCGCTGGCCGAGGCCAAGGTCGCGCCCAGGCGCGGCCCGATCGACGCCGCCTTCGAACAGGCGCTGACCCGCTTCCACACCAAGTACTACGGCGACGCCGTACCCGCCTTCCAGCGCGTCCTCGACCTGTATCCGGGGCACACCGTGGCGGCGGCGCACCTGAAGACGGCCCAGCAGAAGCGCGGCACCGCCGAGGACGAAGGGGTCAGGAAGTCCGCCACCCCCGTCGGCGACGCGGGTGGGCCGCCGCTGTGGCCCTTCCTGGCCGCCGGCGGCGTGTTGGTGGTGGCCGTGGTGGCCGGCGCGCTGCTGCTCTGGCGGCGCAGGTCCCCGCCGGGGGAGGGGCCGGCCGGCGACGGTCACCCCGGCACCACCCGGTCGGGGGACACCCGGCCAGGGACGGCCCCCGTGCCGATCGCCGGCCCGCCGCCCGCGCTGCGGCGCCCGCCGCCCGACGAGACGGCCGATCCCACGGTCGTGGTCAGCCGGTCCTTCCCCGCCCTGCCCAAGACCTCCTCCACCTCGCCCGGCCAGCCCGTGCTGGTCGCCCGGGACCCCGGCGCCAAGCCCGCCGATCCGGCCGCCCAGCGGCATCCCGGCGCCAAGGCCGGAGACACGGGGGTGCAGAAGTACTGCACCGCCTGCGGGATGCGGCTGGGCCCCGCACACCGCTTCTGCGGCTACTGCGGCCACGCCTCCGAGACGTGACGGCCGTGAACGAGAGAGCCCTGATCGGCCAGGAGGTGGCCGGATACCGCGTCGAGGACATCATCGGCAAAGGCGGTATGGCCGTGGTCTACCTCGCGGTGGACTCCCGGCTCAACCGCCGGGTGGCGCTGAAGATCCTCAACCCGCTGCTGGGTGAGGACGACCGTTTCCGCCAGCGTTTCGTGCTGGAGTCGCGGACGGTCGCGAGCATCGACCATCCCAACATCATCCCGATCTACGAGGCCGACTCCGCCGAGGACGGCACGCTCTACATCGCGATGCGCTACGTCGACGGCCCCGACCTGCGCCGCCTCTTCTACGACCGGGGGCCGATGCCGATCAGCCAGGTCAACCGGATCTTCGCGCAGGTGGCCGCCGCGCTGGACACCGCGCACGCGCACGACCTGATCCACCGCGACGTCAAGCCCGCCAACATCCTGATCGCCGGTCACACCGAGGGCGACCACGCCTATCTCACCGACTTCGGCATCACCAAGCACCGCACCTCGATCTCCGGGCTGACCCAGACCAACCAGTTCATCGGCACCCCCCGCTACATGTCTCCCGAGCAGATCAACAAGGAGCACATCGACGGCCGCTGCGACCAGTACGGCCTGGCCTGCGTGGTCTACGAGGCGCTGGCCGGGCGGCTGCCGTTCCAGCGCGACAACGAGATCGCGCTGCTCTGGGCGCATCTGGCCGAGTCGCCCACCCCGCTCAGCACGCTCCGGCCCGAGCTCCCGATGGAGGTCGACGGCGTCATGGCCCGGGCGCTGGCCAAGTCGCCCGAGCAGCGCTACGACACCTGCACGCAGTTCGTCGCCGAGCTCCGTGACGCGATCAGCGGCCAGTCCTACCAGCTCAACCAGGGCGCCCGGACGGTGCAGGAGAGCAAGACGCCCAGGTCCGGCGGCCGGGGCATCCTCATCGGAGCGGGGGGCGCGATCGTGGCGATCATCGCGCTGCTGGGGGTTCTCGCGACCTTCCTGCGGGGCGGCGACGCCTGGGTGCCCTACGAGGGCTCGGCCGCCGTGCCGATCGGGTTCGAGCACCCCGACGACTGGACCCCGCGCCCGCACGCGGACGTGTTCATGGTGGCCTCGCCGAAGGCGGGGGAGTTCGACGCGCTGTTCGCCACGCCGGTCACCGCCGACTGGGCTGCCGTCAACGAGATCATCAAGGACGCGCCGGAGGAGGCCACCGGCATCTACGCGCAGACCCTCGACACCCTCGATCCCCGCGGCGGCGCACAGCAGCTCCAGGAGACCCTGCAGTCCTCGCTGCCCGGCACGGTCAACGTCTACTCCGAGGTGGTCCAGGTGCTGGTGGGCGGCAAGCCCGCCGTACGGCTGGAGGGGTCGATCACGGATCCGCAGCGCGGCGGCAAGCTCGAGTTCACGGGGTGGGCCGTGGAACGAGCGGACGAACCCGCACTTATGATCTATTTCTGCGCGCCCGGCAGGTGTGACGACGCGCTTGCCAACCGGCTCGTGCGGAGCGTGTCCTTCCCGGCCTCGTGACTTGCGGCCGACTTGCATCCGGCTGGTCTGGGCGTTTTGTCCTATGTGAAATGAGGACGCGAGGGCTTAGTCTCCCCGCATGGCGGTTCCCCTCCTCCTTGTCCGGCACCCCCGCACGGTGTCGCTCACCCGGCACCTCCGCACGGTGTCGCTCACCCGACACTTCCGCGCGGTGTCGAAAATCGATCTGCTCATCGGATGCGCGATCATCGCCCTCGGCACGCTGGAGGCGTTCACCGTCGCGACCGAGTACGGCGCGACCGAGACCCCCGAACTGTGGTGGATCGGCCAGGCGGTCGTCACCGGCGTGCTGGTGTGGTTCCGCCGCAAGGCACCGGTCGCGGTCTACATCCTGATGATCCTCGCCCAGTACGCCTGGCACCGGCAGGGCTACGAGCACTGCCAGGTCTGGCAGCTCGCCTCCCTGCTCATCGTCTTCCACACGGTCGGCGCCGAACTCCCGTTCAAGCCGGGCCTCGCCTGGGCCGTGACCGGCATGCTGGTCTTCGACTCCGGCGCCGTCGACCACCGCTGGCTCCCCTTCGACGAGGTCATCTTCCTGACCGTCGTCTTCGGCGCCGCCTACCTCACCGGTCTCGCCGTGCACGCCCACGCCGCCCGGGCCCGCCGCCTGGCCGACCACGCCGCCCAGGTGGAACGCGACAGGGAGCGCCGGGCCGCCGAGGCCGTCGCCGAGGAACGGGTCCGCATCGCCCGCGAGCTGCACGACGTGGTCGCGCACAGCGTCAGCATGATGGTCATGCAGGCCGGGGTGCTCCGCCGTACGCAGGGCGGGGAGAACGAGGTGCTCCTCGGCATCGAGCGGATGGGCCGCGAGGCCGTCGAGGAGCTGCGCGTCATGCTCGGCGCGCTGCGCATGCCGCTCGACGAGGCCATCCCGCAGCCCGGCCTGGACCTGCTGCCCGGCACGGTGAGCACGCTCGTCTCCTCCGGGCTGAGGATCACCCTGGACGTCTCCGGCGAGCCGGTACGGCTCGCGCCGGGGCTGGACCTGTCCGCCTACCGCATCGTGCAGGAGGCCCTCACCAACGCGGTCAAGCACGCGGGTGAGTCCGAGATCCGGATCTCGATCTCCTACCGCGAGGGCCGGGTGGAGCTGGAGATCGTGGACGGCGGCGGCAGCGCCTCCTCCGGGCTGTCGACGGGCAACGGTCTCGTCGGCATGCGCGAGCGCGCCGCGCTGTTCGGCGGCGCGTTCGAGGCGGGCCCCCGTCCCGAGGGCGGTTTCCGCGTCCACGCGTCCCTGCCGATCTCCCAGGAGGCGTTCGCGAATGAACGGATCGGATAAGCCAATGACATGCGGGTCCCCCGAACGAGCCGGCGTTCCGCTGAGCGAGGAGAAGAAGTGAGCATCCGCATCGTGATCGCCGACGACCAGGCGATGGTCCGCGTCGGGCTGAAGCTCGTCGTGGAGAGCGAGCCCGGCATGGAGGTGGTGGGGGAGGCGGCCGACGGGCTGGAGGCCGTCACCGTGGCCCGCCGCACCCGGCCGGACATCGTGCTGATGGACATCTCCATGCCGCGCATGGACGGCCTCACCGCCGCCAGGAAGCTGCTGGACTGGCCGGACCCGCCGAAGGTCGTCATGCTCACCACCTTCGACACCGACGAGAACCTCTACGCCGCGCTCCGCGCCGGGACCAGCGGGTTCCTGCTCAAGGTCTCGCCGCCCGAGCAGCTCGTGGAGGCCATCCGCGTCGTCGTCGGCGGTGACGCGCTGCTCGACCCGGCCGTGACCACCCGCGTCATCGCCTCCTTCGCCGGCCGCCACGACCCCGCGCCCCCGCCGCAGCTCGCCGACCTCACCCCGCGCGAGCTGGAGGTGCTGCGGTTCCTGGCCCGTGGCCTGACCAACGCCGAGATCGCGGGGCAGCTGTTCGTCGGCGAGGCCACGGTCAAGACCCACGTGGCGCGGGTGCTGATGAAGCTTCATCTGCGTGATCGGGCTCAGGCGGTCGTGTTCGCGTACGAGTCGGGAGTGGTCCGGCCCGGGGCGGTGGTCGGGTAGAAGGAGACCCACTCCTCGCGGCTCATCCGGAGCATCTTCACCCCGAGCGAGCCCAGCGCGACCGTCGGGGCGAGCCACATCACGACGGTCACCGGGCCGTAGGGGACCGCCAGCGAGGTGCCGTAGCCGACGCCGACGGCGAGCGGGACCCACCAGTGCGCGAACCCGGCGCGCCAGACGCCGATGAGCAGGATCGGCAGGCCGAGGATCGCGAAGAAGATCCACGGCATCTGGAAGCCGAAGACGACGCCGGGCAGGTTCAGCATCTCGTCGAGGATGAGCTGGGCCTTCTCGGGGCTGTTGTGCTGACCGAGCCACCATTCGACCGGGTCGATCATGAGCAGGCCCGACAGGTTGATGTAGCCGAGGACGGTCAGCGGGCCCACGATGTGGCCGAAGACCACCGAGCGGCGGCGCATCACATGCAGCAGGCCGAGGGCGGCCAGGCCCATCAGCAGGTAGGCCCAGTGGTACATGGCCGACTCGACCTGGGCGAGGGTGGGGTTGACGCCGTAGCTGACCGCCTCGCGGTCGTCGCCCCAGGTGCCCGGGTCGAGGACGACGGCCACGGCCTGGAGCAGCGGGGCGACGATCAGCAGCGTGCCTGCGGCCACGCGCCGGAAGTCGGCGGAGTCTTTGAACATGGAGGTTTCCTTGCCTGTGCGGGAACTGTCGCAAGGAAGGTAGGTCGCCGTCCCCCGGCCGGTCGTCCGTCGCCGGGCGGATCCGCTGTCCCTCTCACGGGTAAGGCCGTCTCCCCCGAGGAGGCACGGCGAGGTTCCCGTCCGGAGGGAACGGCCGGCGGGCACGCCGCACGGAACGCCCTGCCCCGCGGACCCGCCACACCGCCATCCCGTGACGGGGCCGCCACCGGGTCAGGGGGCCACGGCGACCTGGGTCCGGTGGTGCTTGGGGTTCTCGATCTCGTCGACCAGCGCGACTGCGAGGTCGGCGTAGGAGAGCAGGCCCGTCTCCTCGCCGCCGGGCAGCACCTGTTCGCCGCCGGTCCGGTAGCGGCCGGTCCGCGGGGCCTCGTCGTCGAGCATCGTCGGCGGCGGCGTGACCATCAGCCAGTCGATCCCGGTCTCCGCCGCCCGCAGGACGTCGAGCTCCGCCGCGTGCCCGAGGGAGAAGCTCCTGGCCTCGTCCGGGAAGCCGGGCGCGTCCAGGACCCGCACTCCGGGTGCGGTCTCCAGGAGGGTGCCGATGCCGACGACCACCAGCCGGCCGACGCCCGCCCGTGCCAGGCCGTCCAGCAGGGCATGCGCCGCACCCACGTAGAACTCCTCCGCCGGCACGTCGAGCCGGGCGGCGGCGTTGATCGCCGCGTCGTGCCCGGCGGCGACCGCCGCCACGCTGTCCGCCCGGGTGACGTCGCCGGCCACCAGCGTCACCCCGTCACCGGTCAGGCCCTCGTACCCGGCCGGATCGCGCACCACCGCGGTGACCTGGTGGCCGCGGGAGACGGCCTCGGCGACCGCCCGCCGACCGGCCCGCCCGCCCGCGCCGAAAACTACGATCTTGCTCATCGCGGATGCTCCGTCCGTCAGGGCCGGCGGAGGATCGCCGGCCGATGTCGCGACGGTAGGGCGCGGGGGGTCGCTTTCCGCAACGATAGTTACGCCGACCAGCCGGTTCTCAGGCGGGCCGGGCCGGGGCGAGGCCCTTCATGAGGGTGGTCACCAGGTCGTCCATGTAGCCGGGCGGGATCTCGAACGCGTCCGGTCCGCGGCCCCAGAGCAGGTGGGGCAGGACCAGCTCGTGGCAGGCACCGACGATCATCGTGGCGGCGGCCTCGGCACCGGCGTCCGGGGCGAGGCGGCCGAGGTCCTGCTCGGCGCGCAGGTATCCGGCGAGGGCCGTCCGCAGTCCCAGCCCGTCCGCCACGGGATTGGGCATGCCGGCGAACAGGGTGAGCACCTCGGGCCGGGAGAGCAGGCCCGCGAAGGCGGGCAGGATCGCGGCGTGCAGCGCCAGGCCGTGGGTGATGTAGGCGCGCAGGTTGGCCTCGACGGTGCCGCTGCCCGCCCGGGAGGGCAGCTCGCCCAGCTCGCGCTCGACGCTCTGGACATGGGCGTGCAGGGCGAGCGCGAGGAGCTCCTCCTTGCCCGCGAAGTGGTTGTAGAGCACGCCGTCGGCGACCTGGGCCTCGCGGGCGATGTCGCGCACGGTGAGCCCGGCGGTGCCGCGCCGGGATATGAGGCGTTCGGCGGCGGCGATCAGGTGCTCGCGCAGGGTCCGACCGCCGTCGCCGTCACGCAGGGCGGCTGCTTTTCTCGGTGACATCACATCGCATCGTATTGACCGCCGGGGTCCGGCCGCGGCCGTGGGGCCGGATACCGGCGGGCCGGTCAGGGGCGGGTGGCGGTGACCAGCCAGGCGGCGCCGCGCAGCCGTACGACGCCGGGCTCCTCGTGGGGCCGGAGCGCCTCCGTGAGAGCGTCGCGGGCACGGGCGGCGGCCGCCGGGTCGACCTGGTCGAGCATGAAACGGACGGGTCCCCAGGCGCCGAGGAATCCGGCCGCGTCCTCGGCGTCCCGGCCCCACAGCTGGGGCGCCTCGACGGGCTCCGAGGTCACCGCCTCGAAGCCCGCGCCGGTGAGCACCTCGCGGATGCGGTCCGGGTCGGCCAGCGACTCCGGCCCCGGAGCGCCGGGGCCGGTGGTGGCGGGCCGTGCCGGGAGGTGTTCGGCCATCGCGGTGAGGACGGGTCCCAGGTCGTTGTCGCCCATCTCCCGCAGGGACAGGAAGGCCAGACGGCCCCCCGGCCGCAGCGCGCGGCCGAGGTTGGCGAACGCGGCGACCGGATCGGCGAAGAACATGATCCCGAACCGGCTGACGGCCACGTCGAAGCCCGCGTCGGGGAAGGGGTGGATCTGGGCGTCTCCCCGCTCGAAGGCCACGTTGGCGACGCCCTCGCCGGCCGCGCCGGCCCGTGCCCGCTGGAGCATCGGCGCCGACAGGTCGATCCCGGTGGCGTGCCCGAGCCGCGCCCGCCGGGCGGCCAGCCGCGTCACCTGCCCGTTGCCGCAGCCGACGTCGAGCACCCGGTCCCGCTCGCCGACGGCCGCCGCCGCGAGCAGGTGGTCGTTGAAGCCGCTGTTCACGGCGTCGTAGCGGTCCTGGTGATCGGCCCAGTGGTTGCCCTCGTAGCCGTTCCAGGCGTCGGCCTGCTCGGTGTTGACGATGGAACTCATCGGTTCTCCTCCTGGCCGGGCGCCGCCGGACGGCCGCGCCGGCTCCCTGACGTCCGTACGGTTCTCTTTATGAACGTTTGTTCATGAACGTATGTTCATAATGGGGTGCCGGGCTGGAGACGTCAACCGGGGAGGGGGCCGGCGCCCACGCCGGTCGTGGCTGCACTCCCCGCTTGGCGGAGATCACCTCGCGCGGTGCCGATCTGATGAGCGGCCCCCGCCCGCCCTCGTCGCCGCTTTCCGCCCTGTACCGCGCGTCGTGCTTCGCCACCGGATCCGTCACCGGATCGGCCATGCCGGCCGACACCGGTGATGAGTTGTCGCGCCCGCACCCGTCATATCTACGACGGGACACGACGAGGCGGAAGGATGACGTGATGAGTGCGGACACGCGGCTGGAGGAGCTGGGCGTGAGCGGGCTGGGCGAGGTCGACGAGCCGGCGTTCTCGGGGCTGGCGGAGCGGCACCGGCGGGAGCTGCACGTGCACTGCTACCGGATGCTCGGGTCGTTCGAGGACGCCGAGGACACCGTGCAGGAGACGTTCCTCCGTGCCTGGCGGCGGCGGGAGACCTTCGAGGGGCGGTCGACGTTCCGGGCCTGGCTGTACCGGATCGCCACCAACGCCTGCCTAGACCTGCTTGCCAAGTGCCGCCCGGAGCCTGCGACCGGCGGGGAGGTGCTGTGGCTGCAGCCCTACCCGGACCGGCTGCTCGACGAGCTGCCCGCGGGCGACGCGGACGAGCCGGAGACCGTCGCCCTCGCGCGGGAGACGATCGAGCTGGCGTACCTGGTCGCGGTCCAGCACCTCGCGCCGCGCCCGCGGGCCGTGCTGATCCTGCGGGACGTGCTCGGCTGGCCGGCGAAGGACGTCGCGGAGCTCCTCGGAGACTCCGTCAACTCCGTGAACAGCGCGCTGCAGCGGGCCCGCGCCGGCATGCGGGAGCACCTGCCTGCCGAGCGGCAGGACTGGACCGGCGGCGAGGAGGACGCCGGGACGCGCGAGCTGGTGCGCCGCTACACCGACGCCAGCGTGGCCACGGACATCGACGGGCTCGCCGCCCTGCTGCGGGACGACGTCCGCTGCTCGATGCCGCCCACGCCGGGCCTGTACGTCGGCCGCGACACGGTGGTGAACGACTGGGTCGAGAGCGGCTTCGAGGGCATGAAGCACCTGCGCGCCGTCCTCACCTCCGTGAACCGGCAGCCCGCCGTCGCCTTCTACCTCTGGCGGAAGCGGGAGGGCGCGTACCTGCCGCTGACGATCGACGTCCTGCGCGTCACCGGCGGGGCGATCACCGAGATCGTCACGTTCCACGACGACCGGTTCCCGCGGCTCGGGCTGCCGGAGCGCCTGCCGGCGGACGGCACGGAGTAGTCCCCCGCTCGCCGTACCGGCGTCCGGGAAGACTCCGGACCCGGCGGGGGAACGGACGTGTCGCGTGGTGGCCGAGGAGTCGCCGGGCGGCGGTCTGTGAGGGTCAGGTCGCGAGGAGGAGGGCTGTGCCGATCGCGATGTTGACGAGCAGGCCGAAGAGGGAGGGGAGCCGGCGGCCGGGCTGACGGGCCGTGGGGAGGTCGCGCCAGCGGGTGAGGGTGAGGGCCGTGCCGGCGGCCGTGGCCGCTGTGGCGAGGACGAACAGGGCGGAGGGCAGCGTGCCCCAGGCTCCGATCAGCCAGGCCGCCCAGAGGAGCAGGACGGCGGTGGTCGTGGTGTTGACCACGCCGAGACGGTCGAGCCGGGGGCGGTTGCGGGTCGGCTCGCGGCGGGTCGCCGGCTCCCACGCGGTCAGGGCGGCGCCGAGGGGCAGGAACAGGGTGATCGCGATCGCGATGAGGGCCTGGGCGCTGGGGGAGGGCTCCGGCGCGTCGTGGCCGAGCAGCCGCAGGCCCACGTGGTCGACGCCCTTGTCGGTGTTGCCCAGCACGACCACGCCGCGCCGGCTGTCGCGGTCGAGGCCGACGTACGCGCTGAAGCCGCCGGTGCCGCCGTTGTGCCAGGTCACCTGGCCCTTCTCGGTCTTCGTCGTGAACCAGCCGTAGCCGATGCGACGGGTCCGGTCCTGGGTGAAGCGGGGCGTCGCGGCGTCGGCGCCCGGGGCGCCGCCCTTGAGCATCGCGTCGGCGAGGCGGGCGAGGTCGGCGCTGGTGGACCAGACGCCGATGCCCGCCGGGAGGTAGCCCGTGCCCACCCATGGGTCCGCCTCGTGTCCGGCCCCCGTGTAACCGTGCGCCCTGCCCGTCACGGGGGTCGACGTGGTGGTGGCTCTCATGCCGAGGGGCTCCAGCACCCGCCGCTTCAGCAGCTCGGGATAGGGGAGGCCCGCCCGCTCGGCGAGCGCGTTCCCGAGCACCGCCACGCCGAGGTTGGAGTAGGAGACCTCGCCGCGCCCGGAGAGCCCGGCCGAGCCGGCCGCCTCGCGGACGTCGGAGACGTCCTGTCCGCCGTAGGGGTTGCCGTGGCTGTAGTTCGCGGCGATCCCCCTCGCCAGCATGCCCAGGCCGCCGGGCAGCCGGGGGAGGCCGGAACGGTGGCTGGTCAGTTCCTCGTAGGTGATCGAGTCCTTGAGGCCGGGCACCGGCGAACGCGGGTCGAGGCTGTCCCGGGCCGCCATGTCGGCGAGGATCATGCCGGTGAACGCCTTGGGAACCGAGCCGATCTCGAACGGGGTGGACGCGTCGACCGGACGTGGGACGGGCCCGCCCGTGTCGCCGACCCCGGCCGTGCGGATGACGCCGTTCTCGACCAGAGCCACGGACAGGGCGCGGTAGCCGTCGGATCCCGCCGCTTCGCGTACGGCCTCGGCCAGCGCGCGGTCACCCGTCGTCGCGGTCCCGAGCCGCGGCGGCGTGGGCGCGACGGCGAAGGCGATGAGTGCGGCCAGCCCCGCCGCCACCGCGGCGGCCAGCAACTGCCCCGGGGTGAACGCCGGACCGTTCCGTTTGAACATGAAACGCTTCCCTCCCGGGGGGTTGGATCGGATCGGGTCCGGGTCTCGTGTACGGCTCCTCGGGAGTGAAGATCAGAGCCGGGGCGGACCGCAGGGCGTTGGACGGGATTCGGCGCGTGGCATGCGGGAGAGGTGTCAGCCCCGCCGGGAGAAGTAGAAGAGCGCGGTCATGTAGGAGACGCCCGCGGCGGCGGCCAGGCCGGCGAACAGCAGGTAATCCTCGCCGCGCCAGATCTGCACGAAGAACCCGGCGAGCACGATCGTCATGAGCACGTGGGCCATGGCGCCGCGGGCGCGCAGCTCGTTGAGCCTGCGCCGCTCGTCGCCCAGCTCGCCGCTCAGCATCGCCGTGGTCTCGCTGCGTCTGCGCGTCAGCAGGAGGAAGGCGGCGTAGCCGGCCATGATGCCGACGAACACGAGTCCGAACACGACCTCGCCGCGGACCATGAACGGCACGCCCAGCAGCAGGCCGAGCAGAAGGCAGAACGCCGAGAAGAACCAGCGGTTAGTCGTCACAGTGGAAGACCTCCTCGACGGCTCGGCCGAAGAACCGGGCCAGTCGGATGGCAAGGGGGAGTGAGGGATCGTATCGGCCCTGTTCTATGGCGTTGATCGTCTGCCGGGACACGCCGAGACGCTCCCCGAGGGCCTGCTGGGAGAGCCCTGCGGCGCCTCGCAACTCCCTGACGTCGTTGTCCACAATGTAAAGCTCCTTTTACATGACCCGCTGCATGGAAAGTATCCTTGACACCTCTCATATGTCAAGCGAGCTTTACATCGGGCCTGTCGCCGCCCGAACGCGCCAAGGCGGGCGGCCGGGATCCGGCGCGCGGCGCACACGCCGGCGGCGATTACGGCGTCCAATGCGGCATCTCTTGATCTCCCGGGCGCGGGACGGGCATCCCGCGTCTCCGTGGGCGGCGTCCCGCTCCGGGGGGCGTCTGGCTCCAAGGGGCGTCCCGCTCCAGGGGAGGCGTCCCCGGTCGGTTTTTCCGGTTCGGCCGTAAGGGATGTGTCAATATTGGGAGGTATTGTGTATATTTTCCGTCATTAGGTCTCATCTGAGGGAGGATTTATCGTGAGAGCTTTCCCGCGTGTACTGTTCGACGAGGCGCACAGCGAGTCGTGGACTATCCGGCGGGATGCGGCCGAGACGATGAATCCCGGGCATCCCGACGACAACGGCTACGTGCGGGCCGCCGACATCCTGCGCCGCCTCGGCCACACCGTGGCCGCGCACACCGAGGGTCCGATCACCCCCGCCCTGCTGGGCCCGAACGACGTCTTCGTGATCGCGCACCCCTCGGCCGACCGCTGGGAGCGCACCACCGGCCTGGGCAGCCCCGTCTTCCCCGTGGAGGAGCTCGACGCGGTCGAGGCCTACGTGGCCGACGGCGGCGGCCTGGTCGTCCTGGCCGAGTGCGAGCAGGAGAAGTACGGCAGCAACCTCGAGGAGCTGCTCGCCCGCTTCGGCGTCGGCGTCGAGCACACCACCGTCCAGGACCCCCGGAGCGCCCACAACGGCGTGGCCGCCTGGGTCATGGGTTCCCCCGGCGACACCGACGGCCAGGACCTCCTCGCCGGAGCCCGCCGCGCGTGCTTCTACCGCGCGGGCGTGCTCGTGGCCCCCGACGACGCGACCGTCCTGTTCCGGACGTCGCCCACCGCGGACCCCGCCGGCCGGCCCCTGGCGGTGGCCGTACGGCACGGCAAGGGCCGCGTCGTGGTCCTCGCCGACTCCGACCTGTTCGGCGACGACTCCATCGGCGACTACGACCACGCCGCGCTCTGGGGCAACCTCGTCACCTGGGCCGCGCGCGTCCCCACCCCGGCGGACGCGAAGGAGTCGGAGGCCCGCTCCGCCTTCCAGGGCCTCAAGGACGCCGTGGAGGCGCTCAAGCCCCTGCAGGCCAAGGACGGCTCGATCGAGGGCGACCGCGACCGGGCGGTGGCGCTGATCTCCGAGATCGTCGACCACGTCGACGGCCTCATGCCGCGCTTCCCGCACGACGAGGCCTACCTCACCGCGGTCGTCGCCGACTTCCGCAAGTGGGTCGAGCAGGGGCTGGGCGTGCCCGACTTCCTGGACTCGCTCAACGCCTTCCACCCCGACACCCAGCGGGTGGACGGCCTGGAGCACCTGGTCGTCTTCCCGATGTACACCCAGAACGGCACCACCTTCCGCTACATCGAGGCCGTCTGGATCCGCACCGTCTGGCCCGAGTGGCTGGCCGAGCTGGAGAACACCCGCTACGACAACCCGATGTTCGTGCCGATCGCCTTCGAGGACTTCACCTCCGGCTACGACACCAACTCCGCGGTGCTCTTCCCCGAGACCGTCGCCGTCCGGGAGACCCCGTCCCGCTTCAGCTGGGGCGGCATCTTCTGCGACCGCGAGGCCGCCCGGTTCCGCGCGGTGAGCGAGGCCGCCGCCGCGACGCTCAAGCTGGCCCTGCCGCCGGACGCCGCCCGGCTGATCGAGTCGCAGGAGCTGGCCCAGGACACCTTCGTGCTCTGGGACCTGATCCACGACCGCACCCACAGCCACGGCGACCTGCCGTTCGACCCGTTCATGATCAAGCAGCGCATGCCGTACTGGCTGTACTCGCTGGAGGAGCTCCGCTGCGACCTCACCGCGTTCGGCGAGGCCGTGAAGCTGGAGCAGGAGGGCGTGCCGCACGCCCGCTACGTCCAGTTCGCGATCCTCTTCGACCGGCTCTTCCGCTTCCCGATCACCGGTGACCGGGTCCGCAACTACGACGGGCTCGGCGGCCAGCTCCTCTTCGCCTACCTGCACCGCAACGACATCGTCCGGTGGACCGACAACCGGCTGAGCGTGGACTGGAGCCGGCTCGCCGACGGCGTCGCCGACCTGCGCGCCGAGGTGGAGAAGCTCTACCGCGACGGCATCGACCGCTCCAAGCTCGCCCACTGGCTGGCCGCGCACCAGCTCGTCGCGGCCTACGTGGAGCCGCACCCCGCCTCGGTCTGGAACCGCGGCGTGGACGCGCTGCCGGTCGAGGGCTTCCCCAAGGCCGTGGTGGACGCGGTGCTGCCCGACGAGTTCCCCCTGAGCATGTTCTACGAGGCCCTGCGCCGTAAGCTCGGTGACGTCGTCGAATCCACGAAGGGGATCCGAGCATGATCATTCTTGTTGCCGGCGCGGCGGGTCCCGCGGGTCAGGCCGTCGTCCGCCGCTTCGCGGACAAGGGGCACACGGTCATCGGCGTGGACAAGTCCGGCGCCGACGGCACGCTCGCGGTCGACCTGCTCGACTTCGACGCCGTCAAGAAGCTCGCCCGCGACATCGAGGCCGAGCACGGCAGGGTGGACGGGATCGTCCACCTGGTCGGCGGCTGGCGCGGGTCCAAGACCTTCGCCGAGACCAGGCTGGAGGACTGGGACCTGCTGCACGACCTGCTGGTCCGCACCCTCCAGCACGTCACGCTCGCCTTCGAGCCGCTGCTCAAGGCGAGCGAGCGCGGCCGGTTCGCCATCGTCTCGGCCAAGGCGGCCGAGCGCCCCACCCAGGGCAACGCCGCCTACGGCACCGCCAAGGCCGCCTCCGAGGCCTGGACGCTGGCCTTCGCCGACGCCCTGGAGGGCACCGGCGCGACGGCGAATATCCTGGTCGTCAAGGCGCTCGTGAACAAGGCCATGCGCGAGGCCGCCCCGGAGCGGAAGTTCCCGGGCTTCACCGACGTCGACGACCTCGCCGGGGCGATCGACGGCCTCTGGGACACCGACGCCAACGGCACCCGGCTGGACCTCACCCGCGAGTGAGCGTGACAGGCACCATGGCGGCCGGCACCGTATCGCCGGCCGCCTCGCTGAGGGGAAAGAAGTGACGGACGCGATCCGCAGGCACGACCCGCTGGTGAAGGGCTTCGCCAGCGACAACTACGCCGGGGTGCACCCGGAGATCCTCCAGGCCATCGCCCTCGCCAACGAGGGGCACCAGACCTCCTACGGCGACGACGTCTACACCGGGGCGCTGCAGGAGGTCTTCCGCGGGCACTTCGGCCCCACGGCCGAGGCGTGGCCGATGTTCAACGGCACGGGCGCCAACGTGGTCGCGCTGCGCGCGATGACCGCCCCCTGGGAGGCGGTGGTCTGCGCCGAGTCGGCGCACATCCACACCGACGAGGGCGGGGCGCCGGAGCGGTCGGCGGGGCTCAAGCTGCTGACCGTGCCCACCCCGGACGGCAAGCTCACCCCCGCCCTGATCGACCGGCAGGCGTGGGGCTTCGGCGACGAGCACCGCGCCCAGCCCAAGGTCGTCTCGATCACGCAGACCACCGAGCTGGGCACGCTCTACACCCCGGCCGAGATCAAGGCGGTCTGCGACCACGCCCACCAGCTCGGCATGCTCGTCCACCTCGACGGCGCCCGCGCCACCAACGCGGCCGCCGCGCTTGACGTGCCGCTGCGCGCGTTCACCACCGACGTGGGCGTGGACGTGCTGTCCTTCGGCGGCACCAAGGCCGGGCTGATGTTCGGCGAGGCCGTCGTGGTGCTCAACCCCGACGCCGTCCGCGGCCTGCGCTACCTGCGCAAGACCTCGATGCAGCTCGCCTCCAAGATGCGGTTCGTCTCGGTCCAGTTCGAGGCGCTGCTCGCGGGGGACCTGTGGCTGCGCAACGCCCGCAACGCCAACGCCATGGCCCAGCGGCTGGCCGCCGCCGTCCGGGAGATCCCCGGCGTGGAGGTCCCGCGCCCGGTGCAGGCCAACGCGGTCTTCGCGATCCTGCCGCCGGACGTGACCGAGCGCCTGCAGAAACGCTTCCGCTTCTACACCTGGAACGAGGCCACCGGCGAGGTCCGCTGGATGACGGCGTTCGACACCACCGAGGCGGACGTGGACGCCTTTGCCAGCGCGGTGGCGGAGGAGATAAACTCCTGCGCATGAACAAGCACAGTCTGGGGCTGTGGCGGGCCGCCAATCGGCGGACCCGCTAGCCAGCCTCGACTGCGCAACCAGACGGCCGCCGTGAACCGGCGGCCGTTCTCCGTTTCCGGGTACGGCCCGGCGCGCGGCGGTCCCCTTTTCGACAAGGAGTGACCATGACCAAGCGCGTCTTCTCGGCTTTCAAGCCCACCGGCCACCTCACACTCGGCAACCTCCTCGGCGCGATCCTGCCCGCCGTACGGCTTCAGGACGAGGCCGACTGCGTCTACGCGGTCGCCGACCTGCACGCCCTGACGATCAAGCACGACCCGGAGCGCCTGCGCGCCCGCACCCGCGAGGCGGCGACCCTGCTGCTCGCCTCCGGTCTGGACCGCTCACTGGTCTACATCCAGTCCCAGGTGCCCGCGCACACCGAGCTCGCCTACCTGCTGGAGAGCACCGCCTACTTCGGCGAGATGCGGCGGATGATCCAGTTCAAGGAGAAATCGGCCAACCAGGAGGAGGTGCGTCTGTCGCTGCTCACCTATCCCGCGCTGATGGCCGCCGACATCCTGCTGCACCGGGTGGACCTCGTGCCGGTGGGAGAGGACCAGCGCCAGCACGTCGAGCTCACCCGTGACCTGGCCCTGCGGTTCAACCGCCTCTACGGCGAGACGTTCACCGTGCCCGAGGCCGCGCACCCGCCGATCGCCGCCAGGGTCATGGACCTGACCGCGCCCACCTCGAAGATGGGTAAGTCCGACGGCTCGGACGCGGGGACGATCTACCTGCTCGACCCGCCCGCCGACATCCGCCGCAAGATCATGCGTGCGGTGACCGACTCCGACGACGAGGTCCGCTACGACCCCCAGGGGAAGCCGGGCGTCTCCAACCTGCTCACCCTGCTCGCGGTCTGCTCCGGGCAGCCGATCGGGTCGCTCGCCTACGAGGGGTACGGCGCGCTCAAGCGGGACACGGCCGAGGCCGTGGCGGAGACGCTGCGGCCGATCCAGGAGCGCCACGCGGAGCTGTCGGCGGATCCCGCCGAGCTGTCGCGCCTGCTGGCCGCCGGGGCCGCGCAGGCCGTCGAGCGCACCGCCGGCCTGGTGGCGGCGGCCCGCGTGGCGATCGGCCTGCCCTGAAGGAGGCCCTCTGATCAGCGGGAGGCCCGCTGTGCCGGGACGGCCGGCCCCCGCGGATCAGTTCTTGTGGTTCGTCTCGTTCTCGTAGGCGGTGAGCTGCTGTTCGAGGGCCTTCATCAGCTCGAACACCTGGCTCGGGGGGATCCGGATCCGGCTGACGATCCGGGTCGGCACGCTGACGAAGTGCTGCCCCGAAGAGGGGTCGTTGGCGAGCTGGGGCGGTCTGGTGATCACCGCGAAGTCCAGGACGAAGCCATCCTGGGTATGCCAGACGGAGGCGAAGTTGGCGTACTGCCCCGCTTCTACCTCGGCGGAGATGCTCACCTCCAGGCGGTTCTCCGGCTCGTCGTTCACCATGATCTTCTGTCTCCTCCGGCCAGGTTGGCTCCATGCTGCCCTGGCCGGAAACCGGCCGTGCAGGGACGCGCCGACGCTATTCAAGGATGGAAGGCAGCGGTTGGGCACCGCGCTGCCGCAGCATGTCGGTCATCAGTTTGATCTCACCCGCCTGACCGTTGACGATGTGCCCGGCCATCGTGGCCACCTCGTCGCGGTCCGACAGTTTCAACAGTGCCTGACTCATCTGCACGCCGCCCTCATGGTGGCGGATCATGAGTTGCAGGAAGAGGATCTCCTGCTCCTTGCCGGTGGCCTCGCGGAGCCTTTTGAGCTCCTCCTCGCCGGCCATGCCGGGCATCGCGGCAGAGGTCTGGGCCGTTCCGCCGTGGCCGTGACCGGCCATCCACGCCATCGCCGGCCGTTCGCTGGACTGGTTCAGCCCCCACTGCTGCAGCCAGCCGCTGAACATCCCGCGCTGGGCGGTCTGCGTGACGATGATGTCGTAGGCGAGCCGCCGCAGCGCCTCGTCCTGGCTGCCGTCCCTGGCGATGAAGGACATCTCGACGGCCTGGGCGTGGTGGACGGACATGTCGCGAGCGAATCCCGCCTCGGCCGAGGCGTCGGTCGGGGCCGTGGTCCTGCCGACGACCAGCAGCAGAACCGCCGCCACGGCCAGACAGCCGAGCAGCACGCCGAGCGCCACGCGGCGCCTCGTCTTCGGGGGTTTCTGGGCAGGGGTCTCCATCGCCTGCCCAGACTACCCACTGTCCGCAATCGTCGGTGTATCACGCGTTGTGATTCCCTTATCCTCCACACACGCCGGTAGGGCATAGTGTGACCCGAAATTGGTTGCCGGCTGGAGGGTCGATGACGAAGGAAAAGGCGCAGGCGAGACGGGAACACATCGCCCGGATGCGTCAGGAACAGAAGCGTAAGGAGCGCAGGACAGCGTTCCTCATGTGGGGCGCCGGCGGCGCCGTCATCGTCCTGCTCGCCGGGCTGGTCGGCTTCTACCTGATCAACGAACGCGCGACCAGCTCGCTGGACGCCGTCACCAGTGCGAAGTACCCGGGGGGCGCGCACGTCGAGACCCGGGTCAGCTACACGGAGACCCCGCCGCTCGGCGGCGAGCACAACTCGGCCTGGCAGACCTGCGGCGTCTACGACAAGCCGATCAACAGCGAGAACGCCGTCCACTCGATGGAGCACGGCGCCGTGTGGATCACCTACCAGCCGGACCTGCCCAAGGACCAGGTGGAGACGCTGAAGAAGCTGGCCTCCAAGGAGTACATGCTCCTGAGCCCCTTCCCCGGCCTGCCCGCCAAGGTCGTGGCCAGTTCCTGGAACAAGCAGATCAAGCTGGACAGCGCCGACGACCCGCGCCTGGCCAAGTACATCGCCAAGTACAGGAACAACAGCGCCGAGACCCCCGAGTTCGGCGCCTCCTGCGACAGGGGCGTGGACACCACCACCGCCGAGGCCCCGATCCCGACGGCCGCTCCCACGGCGGCTCCGAGCAGCAGCGCCTCCGCCACTCCCGAGCCGTCCACGGCCCCGGACGCGACCTCGTCGCCCAGCGCCACGCCGAGCTCCTGACATCACCGGTACGGCCCGCGCCCGGCGCGGGCCGTACCGGTCCGGGGCGCCCTCTAGGCCAGCACCCGCTCCAGGGGCATCGCCTCCAGCCCGTGAGCCTCGGCCACGGGCAGGTTGGTCAGGTGCCCCTCGTGCGTGTTCAGGCCGGCGGCCAGCGCCGGGTCGCTCCTCAGCGCCTCGCGCCAGCCCAGGTCGGCGATCGCCAGGGCGTAGGGCAGGGTCACGTTGGTCAGGGCGTAGGTCGAGGTGTGCGGGACCGCGCCCGGCATGTTGGCGACGCAGTAGAAGATCGAGTCGTGCACCCGGTAGGTCGGCGCGTCGTGGGTCGTCGGCCGGGAGTCCTCGAAGCAGCCGCCCTGGTCGATGGAGATGTCGACCAGGACGGAGCCCGGCCGCATCCGCGAGACCAGCTCGTTGCTGACCAGCTTGGGCGCCTTCGCGCCGGGCACCAGCACCGCGCCGATGACCAGGTCGGCGGCCAGGACCGCGCGCTCGACCTCGTAGCTGTTCGAGGCGACCGTCTGGCAGTGGCCCTGGTAGATGATGTCGGCCTGGCGGAGCCGGTCGATGTTCTTGTCCAGCAGCACCACCTCGGCCTGCATGCCCAGCGCGATGACCGCGGCGTTCATGCCGGACACCCCGGCGCCGATCACCACCACGTTCGCCGCGTGCACGCCCGACACCCCGCCCATGAGCACGCCGCGCCCGCCTTCGGGCCGCATCAGGTGGTAGGCCCCCACCTGCGGGGCGAGCCGTCCGGCCACCTCCGACATCGGGGCCAGCAGCGGCAGGGAGCCGTTCGCGCTCTGCACGGTCTCGTAGGCGACGCCGGTGACGCCGGATTCGAGCATGGCGCGGGTGCACGCCTCGGACGCGGCCAGGTGCAGGTAGGTGAACAGCACCTGCCCCTTGCGCATCCGGTGGTATTCCTCGGCGACCGGTTCCTTCACCTTCAGGACCAGGTCCCCCTCGGCCCACACGTCGTCCGCCGAGTCCAGGATCATCGCGCCCACGCTCCGGAAGTCGGAGTCGGGGATCGAGGATCCGGCGCCGGCGTCTCTCTCGACGAAGACCTGATGGCCGTGCCTGACGAACTCATGGGCTCCCGCGGGAGTGAGGGCCACCCGGTATTCGTGGTTCTTGACCTCGCGGGGAACTGCGATCTTCACGGCTCCTCCAGGATTCGCGCCTGTGTCTTCTTCACTCTGCGTTCCCCGGAAAAGGACCACCATGTGCAAGATGGAAGGAATTGACAGGCGATGATGACAGGTTGTCGAGTTTCATGAATCGCCGGTTCGACAGAGTCGGCTTTACTGTCCGGTTACCCGGTCCTTTCACTGATCGGTAGGCTCGCCGCGAGCAAATGCGAGGATGCGGGGACATGACGATGGAGACGCACGCGGGTCCGGGCGACCCACCCGTGCCGCAGGGACCTCCACCCGGGTCTCACGGACATCTTCCGGCGACCGGGCGGCACGCCGCTCCCGGGCCGCAGGGCTCTCCGACGGAGCCGTACACGGCCGCGGGGCCGCCGGACTCTCCCGCGGAGCCGTTCGCCGCCCCCGGGTCCCCGGGTTCTCCGACGGAGCCGTACATCGCCGCAGGGCCGCCGGGTTCTCCGACGGAGCCGTACATCGCCGCAGGGCCGCCGGGTTCTCCGACGGAGCCGTACATCGCCCCCGGGCCCCCGGGTTCGCCCGGCTCTCCGACGGAGCCGTACACGGCCGCCGGGCCCCCGGACTCTCCCGCGGGGCCGTTCGCCACCCCTGGGCCGCCCGGCTCCCCGGCGGAGCCGTACGGCGCTCCGGGAGGGCCTGGAACCCCGGGTGGACMCCAGGGCCCCGCGGGGCCGCCTGGAGCCCCGGCCGGACCTCAGGGCGGGCCCCACGGACCGGCCGGGCCCCACGGGCCGGCCGGGCCTCACGGCCCCACGCCGCCCGGCTCTCCCCTGGGCCCGCAGGGGCCGCGGCCGGGGGGCGGTCCCGGCGGGGGCGCGCCGGGTGACCCGAGGGCGAGCAGGGTCACCACCGTCGTCCTGATCGTCGCCCTGGTCGTCGTCGTGCTGACCGCCGGCGTGCTCGGCACCCTCGCGGTGCTCATGACCAGGAATCCCGACATGCCGCTCGGCGCGCCGCCTCCCCGGCGCCTGTCGGTCCCCATCCACTTCGCCCCGGTGACCGGCTCGCAGTCCGGCCCCTGCGCGACCCCCGAGGGCGTGCCCGACGACACGGGACAGACCTGCTACACCCTCGCCGGGGGAGTCAGCGTGACCGCCGTGCACAAGATCGAGGCGGTCCAGGAGAAGAGCGGCGCCTACTCGGTCAGGATCGCGTTCGCCCCCGCGTTCCGCGACCAGATCAACGATCTGACCCAGGAGGCGGTCAAGCAGCAGATCGCGATCGTGGTGGGGGAGAAGGTGGTGGCGGCGCCCCGCGTCGCCCAGGTGATCACCGAGGACAGCCTCAGCATCGCGGGCTCCTTCACCAAGGAGCAGGCGGACGCCATGGTCGCCCGGCTGCGCGGCGCGGTGGGCGCCGTGACGCCGTCGCCCCCACCACGATCGCGATCTGCTGCTTGACCGCCTCCTGGGTCAGATCGTTGATCTGGTCGCGGAACGCGGGGGCGAACGCGATCCTGACCGAGTAGGCGCCGCTCTTCTCCTGGAC
>NZ_NGFP01000142.1 GCF_002149035.1 Streptosporangium minutum | reverse complement strand
GGGAGCGGAGACCGGGCGGGGGCCGGGCCTGGCGAGGACGTGGCAAGTGAGCGAGCGGGGCGTCGCCGACGCRGAGTGGAGCGGAGCATGAGCACGGCCGACCGGTTGCCCAGGCTGCTGGCGCTGGTGCCCTACCTGATGTCGCACCCCGGGGCCCAGGTGCCCGAGGTGGCGAAGATCTTCGGGCTCAGCGAGAAGCAGCTCATCGACGACCTTCAGCTGGTGTGGATGTGCGGGCTGCCCGGCCACACCCCCGGCGACCTGATCGACGTGTCGTGGGACGGCGGCGAGATCGTCATCGACAACGCCGACACCATCGCCCGCCCGCTGCGGCTGGGCGTCGACGAGGCCAGCGCGCTGCTGGTGGCCCTGCGGATGCTCGCCGAGATGCCCGAGTTCGGCGAGCGCGACGCGCTGGCCCGGGTCATCGCCAAGTTCGAGCAGGCCTCGGTGGAGGGCGCGGCCGCGGTCAGCAGCCAGGTCGCGGTCGAGGTGGACGCCACGCCTGACGCGCTGCCCACGGTGAACGAGGCGCTGCGGCGCGGCAGGCGGCTGTCGCTGCGCTACTACGTGCCGGGCCGCGACGAGGTGACCCCGCGCGAGGTCGACCCGATGCGCCTGGTCGTGGTGGACGGCCGCTCCTACCTGTCGGGCTGGTGCTACCGGGCCGAGGCGGTGCGGCTGTTCCGGCTGGACCGGATGATCACCGTCGAGGTGCTCGACGTGGCCGCCGATCCGCCCGCCGGCGCGGTGCCCGACGAGGTCACCTCCGGGGTGTTCCGCCCCTCTCCGACAGACGAGCTGGTGGAGCTGGAGCTGACCCCGGCGGGCCGCTGGGTCGCCGAATACTACCCGTGCGAGCAGGTGGAGGAGCTTGGCGAGGGCCGCCTGCGGGTGGCGCTGCGGGCGCGCGACCAGGGCTGGCTGGTACGGCTGGCGCTGCGCCTGGGCGACACCGGGCGGGTGCTCTCCCCAGACTCGCTGGCGGCGAGCGTGCGGGAGGCCGCGACGTCGGCGTTGAATCGTTACGAGTCGGTCTCCTGACGTCCAGGTTAAGATCTCACGACATGAGCTGGATCTTCGCCGCGGTCGCGCTGGCCACCGCCGGACTGGTCGTCCTCGGTTTCCTGGGGGTGCGGGTGCTGCTGGCGGCCCGGGAGCTGGGCAGGGAGGTGGACAGGACCCGGCGGCGGCTGGAGCCGGCACATACCCTGTTCAGGGGGCAGGTCGGGACAATACGGGTTCCGAAGGGATGAGTCTGTGCCCCGGGGAGCGTACGATCGGGATCAGAGATTGCATGTCGCTCGGCTTAAGGATGTGTCATGCCCAACCTGGGACCCACTGAGCTGATCATCATCGGGTTGATCCTGGTGCTGCTGTTCGGTGCCAAGAAACTGCCCGACGCCGCTCGCGGACTGGGCCGGTCGCTGCGCATTTTCAAGGCGGAGACCTCCAAGCTCCGCGATGACGACGACGCCGACGCCCC
This sequence comes from Streptosporangium minutum, assembly GCF_002149035.1. Classification (GTDB taxonomy): domain Bacteria; phylum Actinomycetota; class Actinomycetes; order Streptosporangiales; family Streptosporangiaceae; genus Streptosporangium; species Streptosporangium minutum. The sequence continues at coordinate 22,434 of NZ_NGFP01000142.1, read as the reverse complement.
GACGGCCACGGTCGTCCAGGCGCAGCCCCAGCCCGCGGCCCCGGCCCCGCAGCCGCTCACCACGGCGGCGCCCGCGCCGTCGGCGGAGGAGCAGGCCCGTGCCCTGGAGGAGCAGGCGGCCAGGCTGCGCGCTCAGGCGGGTGCTCCGAAGCCTCAGTAGGCTTCAGTCCGCCTCTGATCACTTCACCTCTCGGACCGGGATTCGCGAATGGCGCTGCTGAAATGGCCCAAGCCGGGCCAGAACGGGTCGGTGTCCACCGATTCGGCCGAGGGGCGCATGCCGCTCATGGAGCATCTCCGTGAGCTGCGCAACCGGTTGGTGATCGTCCTGCTCGCCATGGTCGTGGGCATCATCGTGGGGTTCGTCTTCTTCGACCCCATCTGGACCTTCATCACCGAGCCCTACTGCAGCCTGCCCGTCTCGCACCTGCTGCGGGAGGGCGAGTGCACGTTCGCCATCCGCGGAGTCTTCGAGGCCTTCTTCGTCAACCTGAAGGTCGCGGCGATGTTCGCGATGGTGCTCTCCTCGCCGGTGTGGCTGTACCAGATCTGGGCCTTCGTCACCCCCGGCCTGTACCGCAACGAGAAGCGCTACTCGATCTCCTTCCTCGCCCTGGCGATCCCGCTGTTCCTGGCCGGCGCCGCGCTGGCCTACTTCATCATGGACACCGGCCTGGCGATCCTGCTCGGCTTCGCGCCCACCAACGCGATCCCGCTGCTGGAGATGGACGACTACCTGAGCTACGCGCTGGTGATGCTCATCATCTTCGGCGTCTCCTTCGAGCTGCCGCTGCTGATGGTGTTCCTGAACGTGATCGGCGTCCTGCCGCGCGCGACGGTGGCCAAGCACCGCCGCATGGTCATCTTCATCATGTTCCTCTTCGCCGCGCTCGCCACCCCGAGCACCGACCCGTTCTCGATGATCGCGCTGGCCATCCCCATGGTCGTGCTGTTCGCCCTCGCCGAGGGGTTCATGTATCTCCGGGAGCGGAGGGCGCCGAAGGGCGAGGACTTCTCCCATCTGTCGGATGACGAGGCGTCCCCGCTCGCGGAGGACCTTTCTCCTCTCGATTTGAACACGACGGATACTGATCCGATCAAATAGGCGATAAGTTCCGGTCTGTGCCCGGAGAGATCGCTGTTCTCGTCAACCCCCTCGCCCGTGGCGGCCGCTCGCGAGGCCTGCTCGCTCCGGTGCTCAACAGGCTCCGGCAGGGGGGCTCCGAGGTCTCGGTGATCGTCGGGGAGTCGGCGGACGACGCACTGGAACGCGCCTGCACCGCTGTCGCCGAGGGCCCCGAGGCACTGGTGGCCTTCGGCGGGGACGGCCTGGCCCACCTGGCGGTCCAGGCGGTCGCCGGGACCGACGTCCCGCTGGGCATCATCCCCGCCGGGACCGGCAACGACATCGCCGGCGCGCTCGGCCTGCCGAGGAAGGACACCCTCGCCGCCGCCGACGTCGTGCTCAGGGCCGAGGCCCGTACGATCGACGCCGCGAAGATCGGCAAGGACGAGTGGTTCGTCGGGGTGGTCTCCTGCGGCTTCGACTCCCGCGTCAACGAGCGGGCCAACGGGATGTCCTGGCCGCCCGGCATGGCGAAGTACCTGCTCGCGCTGGCCGAGGAGCTCCGCTCCTTCCGGTCGGTCCCGTTCCGGCTGGATCTCGACGGAGAGGTGATCGAACGCGAGGCCATGCTGGTCGCGGTCGGCAACACCCGCTCCTACGGCGCCGGGATGCGGGTGTGCCCGGACGCCCTCCCGGACGACGGCCTGCTGGACGTGACGATCCTCGGGGCGGTGCCCAGGGGGGAGTTCCTGCGCGCCTTCCCCCGCGTCTACAAGGGGTCCCACGCGGGTCACCCCGCCGTCACCATGCTCCGCGCCCGCCGGGTCACCCTGGAGGCCCCCGGCGCGATCGTCTACGCCGACGGTGAGCGGGTCGGGCCCACCCCGCTCACCTGCGAGATCGTCCCGGGATCGCTGCGCGTGCTCGCCTGAGCGGCCCCACGCCGACGCCGCGGCGCGGACCCCAGCCTCGCCCCCGCGGCCCCGCTCCCGCGGCTCGGCCCCGCTCCCGCGGTCCGATCGCGTCCTTGGCGATCACTTGACGGGCCGCGTACTCGGGGACGGACCGGAATCCCGATATCGGTAGGGTGGAGGGTATGACGACCCCAGCGGAACGCTACGCTGCTTTCCGTCAGAGCCAGGCCGACAGCGGGCCGGCGCTGACCTCGTTCCGCGGTCTGTACGACTTCGATCTGGATGACTTCCAGCTGGACGCCTGCCGGGCGCTGGAGGCGGGCGACGGAGTCCTCGTGGCCGCCCCGACCGGGTCCGGCAAGACCGTCGTGGGTGAGTTCGCGGTCCACCTCGCGCTGGAGCAGGGCCGCAAGTGCTTCTACACCACCCCGATCAAGGCGCTGTCCAACCAGAAGTACAACGACCTGGTCAGACGGTACGGCGCGGCCAACGTCGGCCTGCTCACCGGCGACAACAGCATCAACGGCGACGCCCCGATCGTCATCATGACGACCGAGGTCCTGCGCAACATGCTCTACGCCGGGTCCGGCACCCTGGCGGGCCTCGGATTCGTCGTCATGGACGAGGTGCACTACCTGGCCGACCGGTTCCGCGGCGCGGTCTGGGAAGAAGTGATCATCCACCTGCCCGAGTCGGTGCGGCTGGTCGCCCTCTCGGCCACGGTCAGCAACGCCGAGGAGTTCGGCGAGTGGATGGGTGAGGTCCGCGGCGACACCAGCGTCATCGTCGACGAGCACCGCCCGGTCCCGCTCTGGCAGCACATGCTCGTCGGCAACCGCCTGTACGACCTGTTCGTGGCGGACGAGGACGGCCGTCGGCCGCAGGTCAACCCCCACCTGATGCGGATCGCCAAGGACGAGGAGCGCCAGTCGTACGGCAGGGGCCGCCGCGGCTACTCCCGCCCGCGCAGGGCCGCCCCGCCCGACCGGGCGGCGGCCATCGAGCGCCTCGACGCCGGCGGCCTGCTCCCGGCGATCACCTTCATCTTCTCCCGCGCCGGCTGCGACGCGGCCGTCATGCAGTGCCTGCACACCGGCATCCGGCTCACCACCGACGCCGAACGCCACCAGATCCGGCAGATCGTCGACGAGCGCACCGCGCACCTGCCGGACGAGGATCTGGCCGTGCTGGGCTACCTCGAATGGCGCGACGGCCTCGAGCGCGGCCTGGCCGCCCACCACGCGGGCATGCTCCCGGCCTTCAAGGAGGTCGTCGAGGAGCTGTTCACCCGCAACCTGGTCAAGGCCGTGTTCGCCACCGAGACCCTGGCGCTGGGCATCAACATGCCCGCCCGCTCCGTGGTGATCGAGAAGCTCGACAAGTGGAACGGCGAGACCCACGCCGACCTCACGCCCGGCGAATACACCCAGCTCACCGGCCGGGCCGGGCGGCGCGGCATCGACGTGGAGGGTCACGCCGTCGTCCAGTGGCAGCCGGGCATGGACCCGCTGCAGGTCGCGGGACTGGCCAGCACCCGCACCTACCCGCTGCGCTCCAGCTTCCGCCCCTCCTACAACATGGCGGTCAACCTGGTCGGCCAGGTGGGCAGGGAGCGCGCCAGGACGCTCCTGGAGTCCTCCTTCGCCCAGTTCCAGGCCGACCGGGCCGTGGTGGGCATCGCCAAGCAGGTGCGCCGCGCGGAGGAGGCCCTGGAGGGCTACCGCGAGGCGATGACCTGCCACCTGGGCGACTTCGAGGAGTACGCCGCGATGCGCAGGGCGCTGTCCGACCGGGAGGCCGAGCTGTCACGCCAGCGCGGCGCGGCCCGCAGGGCGCAGGCGCTCCGCTCGCTGGAGGTGCTCAAACCGGGTGACATCATCCGTATCCCGGGCGGGCGCCGCGCCGGTCTGGCGGTCGTCCTCGACCCCGGTCTCAACTCCCGGGGAGAGGGCCCCGCCCCGCTGGTGCTGACCATCGGCAAGCAGGTCAAGAAGCTGTCGCCGGCCGACTTCCCGGTCCCGGTGGAGCCGGTCGAGCATCTGCGCATCCCGAAGAACTTCAACGCGCGCTCGCCGAAGGAGCGGGCCAACCTGATCGCCTCCGTCCACGCCAAGATCGGCGACCGCGACTTCGGCAAGCCGGCCAGGGCACGCGACCACGCGGCCGAGGACGACGAGATCAACCGCCTGCGCACGGCGATCCGCCGGCACCCCTGCCACGGCTGTGACGAGCGCGAGGACCACGCCCGCTGGGCCGAGCGCTACTACAAGCTGCTGCGCGAGACCGAGGGACTGCGCCGCCGGGTCGAGGGGCGCTCCCACGTCATCGCCCGCACCTTCGACAAGGTCTGCGGGGTGCTCGACCAGCTCGGCTACCTGGAGGGCGAGAGCGTCACCGCCGAGGGCCGCCGCCTGGCCCAGCTCTACACCGAGCTGGACCTGCTCACCGCCGAGTGCCTGCGCGCCGGGCTCTGGGAGGAGCTGGACCCGGCCGAGCTGGCCGCCGTCGTGTCCTCACTGGTCTTCGAGTCCAGGCAGGCCGACGACGCCCGCCAGCCGAGGATCCCGGCGGGCGGCGTGCAGAAGGCGCTGGGGGACATGGTCAGGCTCTGGGGCGAGCTGGAGTCGATCGAGGGCGACCACGGCCTGTCCTTCATCAGGGAGCCCGACTTCGGGTTCGCCTGGGCGGCCTTCCGCTGGGCCAAGGGCCAGAACCTGGACGCCGTGCTGAGGGACGGGGTCAACGGGGCCGAGCTGGCCGCCGGCGACTTCGTCCGCTGGATCAAGCAGCTGCTCGACCTGCTCGGCCAGATCTCCGACGCCGCTCCCAAGAGCAGCAAGGTCAAGCAGAACGCCGGCAAGGCGATGGACGCGCTCCGGCGCGGGGTGGTGGCCTACTCCTCCCTCACCTGAGAGCCCGCCGTCCCCGCGCGGGGTCCCGCCGGGCCGGCCGGTTAACTGACCGCCCGGTCAATACCTCGTGACCGCTGGTGCGCGCAACGTAACCTCGCGGGCTGTTTCCCAGGTGATCGCGGTGGACATCCCTATGGCGAACCCTTTGGACCCCTGCCCAGGGAGGTAGGAATGTTCGCCCTCGCCGCAGCATTGCTGTTCGTCCTCGCACTGATCTTCCAGCTCGCCGGTGTGGCCGTCGGCAGCGTCGTGACCGTCACCACGCTCGCCCTCGCGGGACTGCTCGCCGTCGCGCTGCACCTGGCGGGTGTCGGCGCAGGCTGGAGCCTGAAGAAGTAAAGCCGTCCTCCCGCGGCTGAGGCCGCGCCCGAGCCCCCGGGCGCGGCCTCTCCACGTGTCCGGAGCCGTTCAGGCCAGGCTGAAGCGGACCTCTCGGGTGGCGGGGTCGGCGCGCGTCAGCCGTACCTGGACCGCCTCGCCCAGCACGAGCCCCTCGCCGTCGCAGCGGGCCACCACCGCGGGATCGGTGATCTGCACCTGTCCCCAGGAACGGTCCCCGTCCACGTCGATCACCACCGCGTCGAACGCCTGGCCCACCCGCTCGCGCAGCACGAACGCCTCCACCAGATCCACGCAGGCCCGCTCGACGGCGTTCGCGCGCCGCCCGGTCGTGTGCATGATGCCGGGCAGGTCGCCCATCGCTTTCTGGATCTCCTCGGGCACCGGCTCGCCCGCCGCGATCGACAGGCAGATCTCGGTGGCGTAGCGGTCGATGAGCCGGCGCAGCGGCGCGGTCACGTGCGCGTACGGCGCGGCCACCGCGGCATGGTCCGCCTGGACGGGCGGCTCGCCGTTGAAGGCCACGTATCCGGCCCCGCGCAGCAGCACCGTGGACTCCTCCAGGAACGCGGCCTGCTCGGGGATCTTCGGGTCGAGCCCGTGCACGACGTCACCGTAGGAGGCGCCCTCCGGCCACGGCACGTCGAGCGCGGCGGCCACCCGCCGGACCTGGGCGACCTTCTCGGCGGGGGCGGGCGGCAGCACCCGCAGCAGGCCGATCTCGGCGTCCAGCATCATCGAGGCGGCGGCCATGCCGGTCAGCAGCGAGATCTGCGCGTTCCAGGCCTCGGCCTCAAGCGCGGCGCGCAACTCCACCCGGTAGCCGTCCCCGTCGGGGACGACCTCCTGCTCGGGGGTGGGCAGGGTGACCCCGCCCCGGGCCCGCTCCAGGGCGAGCCGGAGCCGGCCGATCTCGGCCAGCAGGCGCAACGTGCCGTCGGCGGTGCCGGTGTCCACCGCCGCCTGCACGTAGTCGTAGTCGAGCCGCTCCCGGCTGCGCACCAGCGCCCGGGTCACGTCGGCGCCGACGATCTGGCCGTCGGCGTCCAGGTCGACGCACCACAGCGCGGCCGGCCTGGTCATCCCGGGCAGCAGGCTGGCGGCGCCCTCCGACAGGATCGCCGGATGCAGCGGCACCCGGCCGTCGGGCATGTAGACGGTCTCGCCGCGGTTGCGGGCCTCGGTGTCGATCGCCCCGCCGGGCCGTACGAACGCCGCGACGTCGGCGATGGCGTACCAGACGCGGTAGCCGCCGGGGCGCTCCTCCAGGTGCATGGCCTGGTCCAGGTCCATGGAGCCGGGCGGGTCGACGGTGATCAACGGCAGGTCGGTCCGGTCCAGCGCGGGCAGCGCGGGCACCTCGGCGACCCACTCGGCCTCGTCGGTCACGGCTCGGGGGAACCCCTCCGGCAGCTTCAGCTCCCGGCGGATCCGTTCGAAACCGTCGTCGAGCCGCGGATGGGACTCTCCGGGCATCCGGATGCTCTTGTGAGGCACGGGCATCAACCTACCGTCACCCGCCATGGCGACCTCACCGGATGCTCCGGCGGGCCGCCGCGAACAGGCCGCCGGACCCGTGGCCGTGCTCGAACCATCGATCTGTCCATCCCGTCATCCTCCGCGCGCGGGTGCCGAAGTACTACGTCTTCCCCGGATGCGGCCGGACAAGCGGGTCAGGCGGGAGAGGCCTGCGAGAGGGCCTCCGACAGGCGGCCCATGGGGCCGCCCAGGCCGTAGCGCTCGACCAGGGCCGCCAGCGCCTCCGGATCGCGCGTCCGGCCGGGGAGGGCGAGATCCAGCTCCGGGATCGGCACGTCGCGGGCGACCCGGACCACCGCGGGGGCGACCCGGAGGTAGTCGCGGGCGGCGCTCAGCTTGGCGCGCTGGCCCGCGGTCAGGTCGCCGCCCTCGTCCACGGCCCGGAGCAGCGCCTCCAGCGAACCGAACCGGGTGATCAGCGCGGCGGCGGTCTTGTCGCCGACCCCGGGCACGCCCGGCAGGCCGTCGCTCGGGTCGCCGCGCAGGGTGGCGAAGTCGGCGTAGGAGCGGCCGGGGACGCCGTACCTGGCGGCGACGGCGGCCTCGTCGACGAGGTCGAGGTTCTTGACCCCTCTGGCGGTGTAGAGGACGCGGATGGGCTGGGCGTCGTCCACGAGCTGGAACATGTCCCGATCGCCGGTGACGATGTCCACCTGCCCCTTGGCGCTGACGGCGAGGGTGCCCATCACGTCGTCGGCCTCGTAGCCGGGCACGCCGAGACGGGCGATGCCCACCGCGTCGAGCACCTGCTCGATCACGGGCACCTGCGGGGCGAGCGTGTCGGGGACCTCCTCGACGTCGCCCGAGGCGACCCGGTGCGCCTTGTAGGTCGGGATCGCCGCCACGCGGAAGGCCGGACGCCAGTCGGCGTCCATGCAGGCGACCAGCTCGCCGGGGGAGTGCTGCCGGATCAGCATGGCGATCATGTCGATCAGGCCGCGGACCGCGTTGACCGGCATGCCGTCAGGGGCGGTCATCGACTCCGGCACCCCGTAGAAGGCGCGGAAGTAGAGGGAAGGGGTGTCGAGAAGCATCAGGCCGGGCATGGCGACCATTTAACCAAGCACGCCGATCGCCAGCACGCACGTGTCGTCCTCGGGGTTCGGGCCGCCGACCCTCTGGATCAGCCGGTCCAGCCCGGCCTCCAGGTCGTCCCCGGTGAGGTCCGCCGCCGCCGTCAGGGCCAGCGCGAGCCCCTCGTCGATGTCACGGGAGCGCCGCTCGACCAGCCCGTCGGTGAACAGCAGCAGCAGGTCTCCCTCCAGCAGCTGCACGCTGGCCGGTTCGTACGGCACGGTGAGCGTGGCGCCGAGCAGCACCCCGGCGGGCGGATCGAGCTGGACGGCCCTCCCGGCGCGGATCAGGATCGGCGCGGGGTGGCCGGCCTGACTCCAGGTGAACACGCGGGTGGCCGGGTCGAGATGGCCGATCACCGCGGTCGCGGTGGTCTCCGCCAGCCGGTGCATCACCAAGGTGTTGAGCCAGGTCAGCAGCTTGTCCGCGGGTTCGCCGGTCATCGCCAGCCCGATCAGCGAGTGCCGCAGCCGGGCCATCTGGGCGATCGCGGGCAGGCCGTGCCCGGACACGTCGCCGATGGTCAGCACCACCCGGCCGTCGGGCAGGGAGCTGGCGTCGTACCAGTCGCCGCCGAGGCCCGCCTTCATGCCCGCCGGGACGTAGCGGACCTCGATCCGCGCGTGGGGCAGCTCGACGGCGGCCCCGAGGTCGGGCATGATCGCGTCCCGCAGGGCCACGCTGAGGTGCCGTTCCTCGGCGGCCTGCTCGCGGACCTCCAGGAGCTGGCGCCGGGACTCCGACATGATCCGCTCGGCCCGGCGCCGGCCGGTGATGTCCTGGATCACGCCGTGCACGGCGGTGCGCCCGCCGGTCGCGACGGGTTCGAGGGCCGCGCGCAGGTTGCGCACCTCTCCCTGGCGGCGGATGCGGAACTCGGCCTGCCCGGCCTCGGAGCCGTGCACGACGGCCCGCAGCAGCCGATCCAGGTCGGCCTGGTCCACGGCCTCGACGTAGGCGACCAGATCGCGCAGGTGGATGGGCCCCTCGCCGGGATCGCGGCCGAAGATGGCGTAGGCGCGGTCGGACCAGACGGACTCTCCGGTATGGAGGTTCCATTCGGCCCAGCCGAGGTTGCCCAGCCGCTCGGCGTGTGCCAGCCGTGCGGTGAGAAGTTGTCGTTCCACGGCCATGTGCTCGTCCAGCTCTCCGCGCAACCGCTGCACCATCTCTGCCGCGGTCAGCGGGGCGGAACCGGTCACGAGGTCGTTTCGTGGGGGGAGGGGTGGCTGGTGGCCGCCCACTACGCCGACCATGTAGCTCGCTCTCGGAATGTGGGGCCTTACGGACATCCTGTCGACAAAATGTGATCGTCCTTCAACGGAGTGTAGTGATGTCGTCGCCGCTCCGATGGTTTTTCCCGGACTTTCTCGCGCGCTCCGGGGCCGGGTGTGATCCGGATCCGTCCACTATTAGATTGGTCGGTGTGACAATGGAGTCCTCTGACCTGTATCCCGTCGCCCGCCTGGCCGCCGCCCGGGAGGCGACCGCCGCGGCCGGCCTCGACGCGCTGCTGCTGACGCCGAGCCCCGATCTCCGCTACGTGACCGGTTACGAGGCGTTGCCGCTGGAGCGCCTCACCTGCCTGGTGCTGCCTGCGGAGGGTGAGGCCTTCCTGATGGTGCCCCGCCTGGAGCTGCCCGCCGCCGAGCACTCCCCGGCGTCGAGGCTCGGCATCGAGTTCGTGCCCTGGGACGAGACCGACGACCCCTATGCGGTCGTCGGCGCGCGGCTGGGCAAGGCGGGCAAGGTCGGCCTGGCCGACCGCATGTGGGCGATGCAGTCGCTGCGCTTCCGTGACGCGATCCCCGGAGCGGAGCAGGTGCTCGCCGGGACCGTCCTGCGCGGGCTGCGCATGCGCAAGAGCCCGGCGGAGGTGGCCGCGCTGCGCGAGGCGGGAGCCGCGATCGACGCCGTGCACGCACAGGTGCCCGCATTCCTGCGGGCGGGCCGGACCGAGCGCGAGGTCGGCAGGGACATCGCCGAGGCGATCATCGCGGCCGGGCACTCGACGGTCGACTTCGTCATCGTCGGCTCCGGACCCAACGGCGCCAGCCCGCACCACGAGCTGTCCGACCGGGTCATCCGGGCGGGCGAGCCGGTGGTGGTCGACATCGGCGGGCAGATGCCCAGCGGCTACTGCTCCGACTCCACCCGGGTCTACTCCGTAGGGGAGCCCCCCGCCGATTTCGTGAAGTACTACGAGGTGCTCCAGCGCGCCCAGGAAGCCGCCTGCGCGGCCGTACGGCCGGGCGTGTCGTGCGAGTCGATCGACGCCGCGGCGCGCGAGGTGATCGCCGCCGAGGGCTACGGAGAGCACTTCATCCACCGCACCGGCCACGGGATCGGCCTGGAGACCCACGAGGAGCCCTACATCGTCGCGGGCAACACCGAGCCGCTGGCGCCGGGCTTCGCCTTCTCCGTCGAGCCGGGCATCTACCTGAGCGGAGCGCACGGCGCCCGCATCGAGGACATCCTGGTCTGCACCGAGGAGGGCGGCGAGCGGGTCAACCACCGGCCTCGCGAACTCGTCATCGTGTAACAAGTGTCACAATCGGGGTGGCCGGTGACCCCGGTCACCCCCCTTTGTCGTCCCCCCTTTGTCGTCCACGTCCATGACCTGGAGTGTGCGGAAATGACCGTTGAACGTGTGATGCCTACCGCCGAGGCCCGCGACCTGCTGGAGCTGGTCCGTGAGCTGATCGCCAAGGAGGTGGCACCCCGGGCGTCGGCCGACGAGTCCGCGGGCCGCTTCCCGCGCGAGGTGTTCACCACCCTGGGCCGGGCCGGGCTGCTCGGACTGCCCTACCCCGAGGAGCACGGTGGCGCCGCGCAGCCGTACGAGGTCTATCTCCAGGTGGTCGAGGAGCTCGCGGCAGGCTGGCTGGCGGTCGGTCTCGGCCTGTCGGTGCACACCCTGTCCTGCTTCCCGGTGGCCGCCTACGGCACCGCGGCGCAGCGCGCCGCGCTGCTGCCGGAGATGCTCGGCGGCGAGTGGCTGGGCGCCTACTGCCTGTCGGAGCCCCAGTCCGGGTCCGACGCCGCCGCCCTGGTCACCCGCGCGGTGCCCGGCGCCGACGGCTACGTCGTCGACGGGGTGAAGGCCTGGATCACCCACGGCGGCGTCGCCGACTTCTACACCCTGATGGCCCGCACCTCCGACGACGGCGGGCGGGGCATCTCCTGCTTCCACGTTCCCGCCGGGACCGAGGGGCTGTCGTACGGCCTGCCCGAGCGGAAGATGGGGATGAGGTCCTCACCGACCGCCCAGGTCCGCTTCGACTCGGTACGGCTCGCCTCCGACGCGCTGCTGGGCGCGGAGGGGGAGGGCTTCCGCATCGCCATGGCCGCCCTGGACGGCGGCAGGCTCGGCATCGCCGCCTGCGCCGTCGGCGTGGCCCAGGCGGCCCTCGACGCCGCCACCGGCTACGCCAAGGAGCGCCGCCAGTTCGGCTCGCGCATCGCCGACTTCCAGGGGGTCGGCTTCATGCTCGCCGACATGGCCACCCAGATCGCCGCCGCGCGCGCCCTCTATCTCGACGCCGCCCGCCTGCGTGACGCGGGCCGGCCGTACGGCACGCAGGCGGCCATGGCCAAGCTGTTCGCCACCGACGTGTGCATGAAGGTCACCACCGACGCCGTCCAGGTTCTCGGCGGCTACGGCTACGTCGAGGACTTCCCGGTCGAGCGCTACATGCGGGAGGCGAAGGTCCTGCAGATCGTCGAGGGCACCAACCAGGTCCAGCGCGTGGTGATCAGCCGCGCCCTCACGCGGTAGGCGGCACCGCCGGCGGGCCCCGCGCGGGAGGTCTCCCGTGCGGGGCCCGCCGGGTCGGACGCCGGAAGGCGCCGCGTAGACGATGGTGCCGCCGGGCACGAGCGCCATCATGGCCTCGCCGGGGACCTCGGAGGACGGGGGGATCCCGTACGCCGAGGCCCGCGTGAAGCCGGACCCCGGGTAGCGCTCGGGGTGCCCAAGGACCGGGACGAGGCCCTCGCCCATGTCCCGGGGTCCGGCGGCCTGCTAGAGGAGGGGCGGCAGGAGGAGGGCCGCGCTGGAGGCGGCGACACAGGTGAGGGCGGTGAGCGCGGTGCGGGCGCGCGCCGCGGTGCCCGGGCGCAGCAGGAACGGCATCGACAGGCCGAGGGCCAGCGGGGTGAGGAGCGCCCATGGCCCGGCGGCCGGGAAGACGTCCGGGGACGGGCTCGCCGCCCGCTGGGCGACCAGGGTGAACAGCAGCAGGCCGCTGAGCAGTCCCACGGTGATGTCGCCGGCGGCGTCCGGCCGGCGGCTGAGATATCCGGCCAGGCCGAAGGCGATCAGTGTGACGCCCAGCGCGGCCTTCCAGTCGCCGGCGTGGCTGAGCATGCTCTCGGAGTGGTCGAGGGCGTGGGCGGTGAAATGGCCGGCCGCGAGCCCGGCGACGGTCAGGGCGCCGTTGAGGGCCGCCCAACCGGCCTGCGGCGAGCCGCGCGTCATGCCCAGGACCAGCAGCCCGTACAGGTAGGGGTCGTAGGCCGCGACGACGTCGCCGGGCAGCACGCGGGTGAGTGATCCACCGGCCAGGGCGAGGATCATGCCCAGCGCCAGTTCGGCGGGCATCCGGCTCATGAAGAGGCGTTCCCGCCGGTCCAGCGCCCGGAAGTCGATCTGCCCGTGCGTCTCGCGCCGGCCCATGTGCATGGCCCTGTCCATGGCTGCCATCTCGCCCCCCGACTGTCGCGGAAATCCGCCTGTCCGGCCCCGTGACTTTCACATTGCCTATCTGTCGTGTCGGAATTATGACAAACAGGTCAAACAATTGTCTTTTCTCATGGTCAAGTCATGAACATCGCCGGGAGAACCAGCGGTGCGCAGGGGAACGGCCCGATGCCACGGGACTCTCCGCCCGCGGCGCCGATCGGGGACACCGTGGAGTTCCCGGCCCGCGGAGCGAGGGGCGGCCGTGGCACTCGGCGCCGGGCGCCGGGGAGGCGGGCGCCGGGCGGTCACCGCCATGGGCGGGAGCCGGACGGCGCGGCAGCACGGGAGCGGACCGCCTCGCCTCGTCCGTGCCGCCCCGCCCACGGGTCAGAGCCCGTACTCCTCCAGCAGCCGCAGCCAGACCTCGCTCACCGTCGGGAAGGACGGTACGGCGTGCCAGAGCCGGTCCAGCGTCACCTCGGCGGTGACCGCGACCGTCGCGGAGTGCAGCAGCTCGGCCACGTCCGGCCCGGCGAACGTCACGCCCAGCAGGACGCGCCGGTCCTCGTCCACGACGGCCTTGGCCCTGCCCCGGTAGTCGTCGCCGAGCAGGTAGGCCCCCGACACCGCGCCCAGGTCGTACTCGACCACGCGCACGTCGAACCCCTCGGCCCTGGCGGCGGCCTCGGTCCGGCCGACGGCGCAGACCTGCGGGTCGGTGAAGACCACCTGCGGCGCCCCGTACCCGTCCGCCGTGTCCCGCATCGCGGGCAGGTCGTCACGTTCCCCCCGCGCCCGTGCCGCGATGACGTCGCCGCACACCCGCGCCTGGTACTTGCCCATGTGGGTGAGCAGGTTGCGGCCGTTGACGTCGCCCACGGCGTACAGCCAGCCGTCGGCGACGCCGGTCGCGCGCATGCTGTCGTCGACCCGGACCGGATCGGTGTCCGGCAGGCCGACGGAGCCGAGCCCGAGATCACCGGTCGCGGGCCTGCGGCCGGTGGCCACCAGCAGTTCGTCGGCCTCCACCGGCGCGCCCTCGGCGAGGTGGACGGTCACCGGGCCGCCCGGCTCTCGCCGTTCGACCCCGGTCACCTGGGAGCCGGTGCGCACCTGGACGCCGCCGTCGCGGAGCGAGGCCGCCAGGAGCTCTCCGGCGAACGGTTCCATCCGGCCCAGCAGCGCATGCCCGCGCACCAGCATCGTCGTCTCCTCGGCGCCGAGCCCGTGCAGGGCCTGCGACATCTCGCAGGCCACCACGCCTCCGCCCAGCACGGCCAGCCGTCTCGGGACGGCGCGGACGCCGGTCGCCTCGCGGTTCGTCCACGGTGAGGCCTGCGCCAGCCCGGGGATCGGCGGGATCACCGGCCGGCTGCCGGTGGCCAGCACGACGGCGTGCCGGGCGCGCAGCAGGCGGGTGGAGCCGTCGGAGGCGGTCACCTCGACCTGCCTGGGGCCCCGCAGCCGCCCGCGCCCCCGGAAGAACTCCGCCGGGACGTTCTTGATCCACTGCACCTGGTTGCCGTCGTCCAGGTGCGACACGGCCTCGTCGCGCCGGGCGAGCACGGCGTCGACGTCGATCGGCCGCAGTGCCAGGCCGGGCATCCGGCCGACGTCCGCCGCCAGCTCCACCGGGCGGAGCAGGGCCTTACTGGGGATGCAGGCCCAGTAGGCGCACTCCCCGCCCGCCAGCTCCTCCTCCACCACCGCGGCGCTCAGCCCGCCGCGGGCCGCGCGGGCCACGACGTTCTCGCCCGCGGGGCCGGCGCCTATCACGATCACGTCGAACTCGTCGGACACGACTACCTCCCAGAGCGTACGAGCCGATCACCGTGGTCAGTGTGACGGTACCGGCCGCACCAGCTTCGCAGCCTCGCCGTGGCGGGCGCGTGGCGGAGGGCGGTCGAAGGGGGCGATCGCATGCTGAAGAAGTGCCCCGTTCCGGTATCTTTCGTCAGCTACCGGGTTTCCGTGGCTTCAGGCACACCAAGGTTCCGTGAGATGGGAATTCGATGACCACCGACCATGCGCGCCCGGCTGACTCCGGGCGGCGCCGCTGGAGCGCGCAGACGTGGTTCAACGTCGTGCTGCTGGCCATGGCGGTGCTCCTCGGCCTGTCGGCGGTGATCGGCGCCGTCGTCCTGCGGAACGCCGCGCAGGCGTCCGACCGCCTCATCGACGAGATCTCGGTGGGCAGGATCCAGGCGGAGCGCATGCAGACGGCCCTGGTGAACCAGGAGACCGGGCTGCGGGGTTTCGTCCTCACCGGCAAGGAGGAGTTCCTCAAGCCGTACGAGGACGGGCAGCGCAGCCAGCTCGTCGCGTCGTCGCAGATCCGGACGGTGGCGTCGAGGGCGCGAGCGCTGCCGGCCCTGGAGGCGGTCGACCGGCTGAGCGCCCAGTGGCGCTCCGGTTACGCGGAACCGGTGATCGAGCACGTGCGCGCCGCCGGACCGGAGACCGTCAGCGCCGGGCAGGCCGAGGGCGGCAAGCGGGCCTTCGACGCCGTCCGCGGCGCGCTCGACGACCAGAACGCCGCCTGGGACCGGGCCAGGGACGCCGCGCGCGCCGAGCTGGCCGTCGCCCGCACCATCCGGGACGTGACCTTCTTCGCCATCCTGGTCGCCTTCCTGGTCACCGTCATCACGGTGGCGATGCTGCTGCGGATCGCGGTGTTCAACCCCCTCGCCCGCCTGGGCGACGCCTCACGCCGCGTCACCGGCGGTGACTTCGACTACCACGTCGACACCGGCGGGCCCGCGGACCTGGCCGCGCTGGCCGGTGACATGGAGGCGATGCGCCGGCGGATCGTCAGCGAGCTGGAGGAGGCCCGCGCCTCCCGGCAGCAGATCGCGGCGCAGGCCGAGGAGCTGAAGCGCTCCAACGCCGAGCTTGAGCAGTTCGCCTACGTGGCCTCCCACGACCTGCAGGAACCGCTGCGCAAGATCGCCTCCTTCTGCCAGATGCTCCAGCAGCGCTACGCCTCCCAGCTCGACGACAGGGCCAACACCTACATCGACTTCGCCGTCGACGGCGCCAAGCGCATGCAGGTGCTCATCAACGAGCTGCTCACCTTCTCCCGGGTGGGCCGCGTCCACCAGGAGCCCGTCGAGATGGACCTCAACGACGTGGTCGACCGGGCGCTGGTCAACCTCTCCGCCGCCGTGGAGGAGTCCGAGGCCGAGATCGACGTCGGCGACCTGCCGGTGATCGTCGGCGACCGGACCCAGTTCGTGATGTTCTGGCAGAACATGATCGGCAACTCCCTGAAGTTCCGCGACGCGGGCCGCCGGCCGCACATCCGGATCGAGGCCGAGGAGCAGGACGGGGAGTGGCGGATGACCCTGACCGACAACGGCATCGGCATCGCCCCCAACTTCGCGGAGAAGATCTTCATCATCTTCCAGCGGCTCCACCACCGCGACGCCTACGGGGGCACCGGGATCGGCCTGGCGCTCTGCCGGAAGATCGTCGAGCAGCATCAGGGGAAGATCTGGCTCGACACCGACTACACCGGTGGGGCCCGCTTCGTCGTCACCCTGCCCGTCACGGTGTCACCGCTCCAGGAGACGGTGCAGGAGACGCCGCAGGGGACGGTGCAGGAGGCGGTGCCGGTGGCCGCCGGTGAGGACGGCTGAGCCCGATGGCGGCCGGGCGGGAGACGATCGTGGTTGGGACCATGCCGTGACCATGGGGCGGCGCGGACGGCCACCGGGTGCCGTTACCGTTGATCGGGTGGAGGAGATCGACCGCCGGATCGTGACATTGCTGGCCAGGGATGGCCGGATGAGCTTCACCGACCTCGCCAGGGAGACCGGGCTGTCGGTGTCGGCGGTGCATCAGAGGGTGCGTCGGCTGGAGAAGCGCGGGGTGGTGCGGGGATACGCCGCGCTGGTCGACTACGACGCGATCGGCCTGTCGCTCACCGCGTTCGTGTCCATCAAGCCGATCGACCCGGCCGCCGCCGACGACGCCCCCGAACGGCTGGCCCACCTGAGCGCCATCGAGGCCTGCCACAGCGTGGCCGGGGACGAGAGCTACATCCTCAAGGTGCGGGTGGCGTCGCCGCTCGCCCTGGAGGAGCTGCTCAACCAGATCCGCAGCGCGGCCAATGTCTCGACCCGGACGACGGTGGTGCTCAGCACGCCGTACGAACACCGCGCCCCCGAGCTGGTCGACCCGGACACCGGAAAGCCGGACGACCCCGCCTGAGACCTCCCGCCTCTCCGGCGGTCCGGTGCCGGCCGAGCCCGCGGCGTCATGCGGGCGCGGCGGCGGCGCGAGGGCCGGGCACCTGCCGGATCGTCCGCCACGGAGCTCCGGGAACCTACGGGGGTTCCGGGAACCTCCTCGGGAAGGCGCCCCCGTTCACCGGCGTCCCCGTTCACCGGCGCCTCCGGACGGTTCACCGCGCCCCGACGCGGCACGGGTACGGCTCCCGCCGCGGCGGGAGCCGTACCCGGCACGCTCACGCCATGGCGTGGAAGTGGGCGCGGAGGCGGGTCTTGGCCTCCTCGGTGGCGCCGAGGGCGTCCAGGCCGAGCAGGGCCGCGCCCATGATGGGCGGGACGTCGGCGACGATCAGCTTGGCCTGGGGCGCCTGCTCGGCGAAGCGCCGCTCGATCAGGTCGCTCAGCAGGGGGTCGCGGGCGGTCAGCACGCCGCCGCCCAGGACCACCTCCATCGGGGTGCCCAGCAGGTCCAGGCGGCGCAGCGCGACCACCGCGAGGACGGTGACCTCGTCGGCCATCCGGACCACGATCGAGCGGGCCACCTCGTCGCCGGTGGCGGCGACGGCCATCAGCACCGGCACCAGCTCGTGCAGCCTGGACGGGGACAGGTCGCCGAAGTGGATGGCCAGTGCCGTCTCCTCGACGGTGCGGGTGCCGAAGTGCTCGCGGACCGCGCGGTCCAGCGCGGTGGCCGGGCCCCGGCCGTCCTCGGCCCGGACGGCGTGCCAGAGCGTCTCCTCGCCCAGCCCCATCCCGCCGCCCCAGTCGCCGGTGAGCCGGCCGAGGGCCGGATACCTGGCCACCTCCCCGGTGGGGGAGACCCCCACGGCGTTGATGCCCGCACCGCACACCACGGCCACGCCCGCGGGCCCGGAGGCCCCGGCGCGCAGGAGCGCGAACGTGTCGTTGCCGACCACCACGTCCCGGCCGTACTCGCGGGCGAGGATCTCGTCGCGGATGGCCTCCTCCTCGACCGGCAGGTCGGCGCCGGCGACGTAGGCGGCCACGTGGTCGGCGAACGGCGGCACGAGGTCCGGGCCGAGCAGCCGTACGGCGTCGCCGATCACGTCGATCGCGACGCCCACCCCCGCGCTCTGCGGCTCGAAGGCCGCGCCGCGGCGGGTGGCCAGGACGGAGCCGTCCTCGCCGACCAGCGCGACGTCGGTCTTGCTGTTGCCGCCGTCCACGGCCAGGACGGTTCTCACGTGGTCGCCCAGGGCAGGTGCTGGCGGTTGGCGTCGATGAGGCGCCGGGCCAGGTCGTCCGAGAGCGAGGCCTGACCGATCAGCGGGTGGGCCAGCAGCGCGTCCGAGACGCGCTGCTCACCGCCGTGCAGGGCCGCCTCCAGCGCCAGCGTCTCATAGGCCGTGACGTGGGCGACGAGCCCGGCGAAGAGCGGCTCGACGGGGTCCACCGGCAGCGCCGCCGCCCCCGCCGCGGTGATCCTGGCCGGGACCTCGATGACCGCGTCGTCGGCCAGGAACGGCAGCGTGCCGTCGTTGCGCAGGTTGACCACCTGGGTGTCGCCGCGGTCGCCGAGCAGCGAGGCGATCAGCGCCACCGCGGCCTCGGAGTAGAACGCCCCGCCGCGCTTCTCCAGCAGTTCGGGCTTGGTGTCCACCGACGGGTCGGTGTACATCTCCAGCAGGGTCGCCTCCATCGCGGCGACCTCCGCCGCGCGCGAGGGCTTGGTCCTCTGCTCCTCCACCACGAGGTCGTGCTCGTAGAAGTAGCGCAGGTAGTAGGAGGGCACCACGCCGAGGCGGCGGATCAGGCCGGCCGTCAGGCCGATGTCCTGGGCGATCTCCTCGCCGTGGCTCTCCAGCAGCTGCGGGAGCACGTCCACCCCGTCCAGGTGGACGGCCCGCTCCCAGGTCAGGTGGTTCAGGCCCACGTGGCCCAGGGAGATCCGCTCCGGGGCGACCCCCAGGTTCGCGGCGAAGCGGCGCTGGAAGCCGATGGCCACGTTGCACAGGCCGATGGCCCGGTGGCCGGCCTCCAGCAGCGCCCTGGTGACGATGCCCACCGGGTTGGTGAAGTCGACGATCCAGGCGTCGGGCGCGTGCCGGCGGATCTTCTCGGCGATGTCCAGCACCACAGGGACCGTGCGCAGCGCCTTGGCCAGGCCGCCCGCGCCTGTGGTCTCCTGGCCGACGCAGCCGCACTCCAGCGGCAGCGTCTCGTCCACGTTGCGCGCCGCCTGGCCGCCGACGCGCAGCTGGAGCATGACGGCCTGCGCCCCGGCCACGCCCTCCTCGACCGAGGCGGTCGCGACGACCCCGGCCGGGTGACCGGCGCGCGCCAGCATCCGCCGGGCCATCCCGGCGACCGGCTCCAGCCGGCGGACGTCCGGGTCGACCAGCGCGATCTCGGTGAGGGGGAGCTCGTCCCGGAGCCGGGCGAATCCGTCGATCAGCTCCGGCGTATACGTCGAGCCGCCCCCGACAACGGCGAGTTTCACCCTTTTACTCCTGTCAGCGTTACGCCTTCGATGAAGACTCTCTGGGCGAAGAAGAACACGATGATCACCGGGGCCATGACGAGAAGGGTCGCCGCCATGGTGAGGTTCCACTGCACGCTGTGCAGTGCCCGGAAGGACGCCAGCCCGAGGGAGAGCGTCCAGTTTTCCTCGTTGATCTGGGCGTAAAGCAGCGGCCCATAGTAGTCGTTCCAGCAGTAGAAGAACTGGAACAGGGCCACCGCCGCGATCGCCGGCCGTGCCATCGGCAGGATCACCCTGATCAGGGTCCAGAAGTCCGAGCAGCCGTCCACGCGGGCGGCCTCGGTGTACTCCCTGGGGATCGTGATCAGGAACTGCCGGAGCAGGAAGATGGAGAAGGCGTCGCCGAGCAGCATCGGCAGGATCAGCGGCCACAGCGTGCCGGTGAGCTCGAAGCGCGCCCAGATGAGATAGACGGGGACGGCGATGACCTGCGGGGGCAGCATCATCATCGTGATGACCGCCAGGAAGGCCAGTTTCCTGCCCCGGAAGCGGAACCGGGCCATCGCGTAGGCCACCGGGACCGACGACAGCAGCATGAACAGGGTGCCGAGCCCGGCGTACATGAACGTGTTGCCCAGCCAGCCCAGCAGATGCGACCTGGCGAACACCTCGGCGAAGTTGCCCCAGTTCCAGCTGTCCGGCCACAGCTCGCCGGTGAGCGCCTGGTCGTCGGTCATCAGCGCGGTCAGCGCCACGAACACCAGCGGGCCGATGAACATCAACGACAGCGCCACTGCGAGGGCGTGGGTGGCGATCCAGTACAGCGTCCTGCGGACGCGGCCGCCGCGCGTGCCCGTACGGCGGGCGGGGGCGGCGGCGGCGGGCGGCCTGGTGGCCAGGGTGGTCGTCACCGGTTGCCTCCTTCGTCGTCGGTGAACGCGCGGAACTGGCGGAGCAGGACGAGGGTGAAGATCATGGAGGCCGCGAACAGCAGCAGCGCCAGCACGCAGGCGTAGCCCATGCTGAAGTCGCGGAAGCCCGCGTGGAACAGCCACTGGGGCAGCGTCAGCGTGGACATCTCCGGGTAGCCGGGCACGAAGCTGCTGCCGGGGGAGTCGGTGACCCCGGCGGCGACCCGGGAGGCGATCATCGCCTGGGTGAAGTACTGCAGGGCGTAGATGACGCCGGTGACCGTGGAGAACATCAGCACCGGGGAGATCATCGGCAGCGTGATGCTCCGGAACTGCCGCCATCCGCTCGCCCCGTCGATGGCCGCGGCCTCGTAGAGGTGCTTGGGGACGTCCAGCAGCGCCGCGAGGAAGATCATCATCGTGTTGCCGATGCCCCACATGGCCAGCAGGGTCAGGCCGGGCTTGGCCCAGTCCTTGTCGCCGAACCAGTCGGGGGCGGCGATCCCGAAGAACTCGATGATCTGGTTGAGCGGCCCCGAGGGGTTCATCAGGAAGACGAAGGAGACGGTCCCGGCCACCAGCGGCACCAGCGACGGCAGGTAGAACACCGTGCGGAAGAAGCCCGCGCCCGCCTTCAGGCGGGTGAGGAGCTGGGCCACGGCCAGGCCGAAGAGAACCTGCGCGGGGACCATGAACACCACCAGCCACAGCGTGTTCTTGATGGAGATCCAGGCCCGGTCGTCATGGAAGAAGTAGCGGTAGTTGTCCAGGCCGGTGAACTCCAGCGTGAACAGGTCGTAGCGGTGGAAGGAGAAGTAGGCCGTCGCCACGAGGGGGTAGACGAAGAAGACCGCGAACCCGATCAGCCAGGGTGACATCCAGAGGAGGGCCTTGCGGCCCTCGCGGCGCGCCCGCGGGGGCGCCGCCGCGTGGGTGACGCTCATCGAGGATCAGCCCCCGGAGAGCTTCAGCTTGTCGTTGACACGCTTGTCGACCCCGGCGAGCCCGGCGTCGATGTCCTTGACCGAGCCCTTCTCCCACTGGTGCATGAACTCCTGGATCGCCTCCTGGTTGAAGGTGCTGTTGACGCTGGAGGGCATCGTGCTGGTCTTGGGGTGGGAGAAGATGTCGATGAAGGTCTGGAAGTTCGCGTCCTTCTTCAGGTCCGGCGACTCCAGCGAGGCCTTGGTGGTGGGCACGTTGCGCAGGGCGTTGGAGAGGGTGACCAGGGCGGCGGTGTCGGTGGTCAGATACTTCACCAGCTCCCAGGCGGCCTGCGGGTTCTTGGCGCCCTTGGGCACGCCGACCACCGTGCCGGCGGTGAAGCCGCTGCCGTACAGGTCGGGCTTGTCGTCGGCGACCGGGAGCGGCGCGGTGCCGTACTCCAGGTCCTTGGCCTCATTGGCGATCATGGCGTTGCGCCATTCGCCGTCGAGCACCATGGCGACCTTGCCCTTGTAGAACGGGTGGTCGGCCGACCACTCCTGGCCCAGGCTCTTGCGGAACTTGTCGAGCTTGTCGTAGCCGTACCAGTCGACGAGCTCCTTCTGCCACTGCAGGAGCTGCTTCCAGGCCGGGTCGGAGCCGATCGCCGAGGTGCCGTCCGGGTTGTACCACTTGGCGCCGACCATGGGGGCCAGGTGCGAGGCGGTGTTCTCGTAGTACTCGAAGCTCGGGATGAAACCGGCGACCTTGATGGTCCCGTCCGCGTCGCGGACCGTGAGCTTCTTGGTGAGCTCGGTCAGCTCCGACAGCGTCTTGGGCGGCTGGGCGCCCTTCATCAGGGCCTTGTTGTAGTAGAGCCCGTAGGCGTCGGCGAGCAGCGGCATCACGCAGCGTTTGCCGCCGAACTCGGTGTAGGAGCGCGAGGCCTCCGGCAGCACCGACAGGTCGATGCCGTCCTGCTTGATCACCGGAGTGAGGTCCTGGAACGTTCCGCTCTTGCACCACTGCGCGACGTTGTCGGTGGTGAAGGAGGACGCGACGTCCGGGGCCTTCCCGCCGCGCACCGCCTGGGTGATCTGGTCGTCCTGGACGCCCTTGACCAGCTTGACGGTGATCTGCGGGAACTTCTGGCGGAACCCGGCGACGGCGTCCTCGAACGCCTTCACCTCGGCGGGCGCCGAGAAACCGTGCCACAGCTCGATGGCGGCGGCGGGGAGGGAGGCGGAGGCGGAGCCCGAGGGCTTGGGCTGGGCCCCGAGCGCGGGTGCGCTCTCCTTGCCCGCGGTGCAGGCGGTCAGTGCCGCGGCCGTGAGGGCGGCGGTGGCGGAAATGAGAAAGCGTCGATGCACGACGGCTGCCTCCTTGCGTGTGGGGG
>NZ_NGFP01000141.1 GCF_002149035.1 Streptosporangium minutum | reverse complement strand
GCTCACGGTCCTCGGTGTCGTGACCCCCGCGGTCGCCGCCTACTCGCAGGACGACCCTCGTAGCTGCAACGACCTGATGGGGGCCGACACCCCGGCCTACGTCGTGTGCCACTGGCTGGCCAAGCCGGAGGAGGCCCTCGGCGTCGCGATGTTCTGGTCGAGCGACGACGGGGAGCGGGCTGCGGGCGGGGGTCCCGGGGGTGGTCTGTCCCTTCTTCTCCGACCAGCCGTTCTGGGGCGCCCGGGTGGCGCTGCTGGGCGCGGGGCCCGCGCCGCTGCCGGTGCGGAAGGTCACCGCGGAGGCGCTGGCCGGGAGGGTCGCGCGTGCCGTACGGGACGGGCGGATCAGGGCGGTGGCGGCCCGGCTGGGGGAGCGGATGCGTGCCGAGGACGGGGTGTCGCGCGCGTGCGAGGCGCTGGGGCTCTGAGGCCGGTTCTGTCACGCGGTGCCGGAGATGGACACGATGTGGCGGTGATTTGACGTTTTCCTGTCAGGGGCTGTCGGGGGAATGGTGATCTCTGTAGAGTGCGAGGCAATCGTTTTGGCTGGCTTTACCGGGGAGTTTCAGGACATGCGATTCACTCTGCGGCGGGCCCTCGCCGTCGGCGCCATGCTCACGGTCCTCGGTGTCGTGACCCCCGCGGTCGCCGCCTACTCGCAGGACGACCCTCGTAGCTGCAACGACCTGATGGGGGCCGACACCCCGGCCTACGTCGTGTGCCACTGGCTGGCCAAGCCGGAGGAGGCCCTCGGCGTCGCGATGTTCTGGTCGAGCGACGACGGGGCCAACCTCAAGGAGGCCACCCCGTCGGACGGGCAGTTCATCGACTGCTCCGCCCCCGGCAGCTCCTGCCCGGTGCTGGAGGGCGAGGAGATCAGCGGTGACGAGAACTCCCCGGCACCCGAGGGCGCCGAGGACGGCGGGACCCCCGAGTGTGAAACCGGCCAGCAGTGCTCGGTCGACGGGACCGGCGAAGGCGGCGACGGCACGCCGAGCCGGTCCGAGCTGAGCGGCTCGGCCACCCCCTCCCCCTCGCCCACCACGACGACGGCCACGCGGAACTTCACCACGTCCGCCCAGGACGTGACCGCGGCGGCGCAGACCCCCGCCGGCCAGGCGGTCACCGCCGCCAAGGCCACCGGGGTCCGGGTCTGGCTCGACACCGAGCTGGCCGACGACTGGAAGGCGGGCGCCGAAGGCTTCGCCGCGGCCGTCAAGCGGATCGGCGCGCTGGCCGCGCGGCCGGAGGTGGCCGGGATCCGGTTCACCTCGCAGCTCGGCTACAACACGACGTTCAAGACGGACGAGGAGGTCACCGCCTTCGTCACGGCCGCCTCCACGGCACTGCGCCAGGCGGCCCCCGGAAAGCGGCTGGGCGCGCACACGGTGGTGCCCGAACTCGCCTGCGGCGCGGAGGAGGCCTGCAAGACCGAGATGCGCAAGCGCTACCCGCTGGTCGTCCCGGAGAAGGTCGAGTCGCTGCTGAGCGCGGGCCGCGTCGACCAGCTCACCCTGGACACCGGCCTGCTGTACGGCGGCTACGAGACCTGGAAGATCAACGCCGAGAAGGCCCAGCGCAACCAGTGGATCCAGGTCCGCGCCCGCTCCTGGGACGTCCTGGCCCAGGTCGCCGCCGAGGAGACCGGCCTGGTCGGCCAGGTGACCCCCGAGCAGGTCGCCACCCGGGCGTCCACCCCCGTCATGGACGGCGCCGCCCAGCAGGTGAACCTCTGGACCCGCGTCCAGGACGCCCAGGGCACGGTGAAGCGGCTGACCGCCTGGGACGAGCTGAAGAAGCTCAACCCGATCAAGCGCCGCCTGGCCGCCGTCTACAACCCGACCACCCCCGAGGTGGACGTGACCGCCGACCTCAAGAAGGTCGCCGAGGTCTTCAGCCAGGTCTACCTCACCACCGCCTGACCCGGCGCCCGGCCCCGAGACAGGAGGCCCGCACTCGTCCACCGGGTGCGGGCCTCGGTCGTGTGAGCCCCGGCCGTGAGCCCCGGCCGTACGGTCCGCAGTCGTGTGAGCCCTGACCATGAGTTGCGGCCGTGCGGGCCTCGGTCGTGTGAGCCCCGGCCGTGAGCTGCTGTGCGGTGCCCGGTCGTGTGCTCCGGACGTAGCTCCGCGGCCATGTGATTTGCATGGCGAAATTCGCGTATATCGCTATCCATCGGCACTGCCCCGTGTTTATTCGGGTGGCCGGATCTGCCTGCCCGCACCAATGTTCCCACTGGGGCATATAGGCGAGCCTGAATCCCAACGTAGGCAATCCGGCCTTTGGTGATCCCGGCCGGCCCGTCGTAACGCCGAGGACCGGCTAAAAGCACGTCAATATTGGCCCGAGTCCGCCTCCGTCCCGGATTCCACCGGTGCCGCGTTTTACCCTGGGAGAGTTTCAGCGTCTGTCGCGACGACCTCCCGCGGTCGGCCATGTCAGAAAATCGATCGAGCCGGATGGACTCAGAGAGAAGGCGTTCCTAAGTGCGCGCGAATTCGCCGAAGGTGCTTGTCGTCGGGGCCGGAGTGAGTGGATTGACGACCGCGCTCTGTCTGGCCAGAGAGGGATTCCGCGTCACCGTGGTCGCGGAGAGATTCGCGCCCGAGATCGTCTCGGTCGTCGCGGGCGCGCTGTGGGAGTGGCCGCCCGCGGTGTGCGGTTACCACCACGACCAGATCTCACTCGCCCGCTCCAAGGACTGGTGCGTCACCTCCTACAGGATGTTCGACGAGCTGGCCCGGGCCAAGGTCCCCGGCGTGGCCATGCGGAGGTCGAACTTCTACTTCGGCCATCCCGTCGAGGAGAGCCCGCACGACCTGCACAAGATGCAGGAGCTCGCGGGGAAGGTGCGCGGTTTCGTCCACGACCGGTCGCTCGCCGAACGCAACGGCGTCAGCCCCGACTACGGGGTGGTGGACGCGTACTCCCACATGGCGCCCATGATCGACACCGATCAGTACATGGTGTGGCTGATGCGGCAGGTCAAAATCCACGGGGTGCGGGTCAAGCGGTACCGGATCGAGGGGCTGCTCGCCGAGCGGAGGGCGGAGCTGCTGGACCGCTTCGACGCCGAGGCGATCGTCTGCTGCGCGGGCCTCGGCACCGCCCAGCTCCGCGGCGTCGGCATGTATCCCCTGCGCGGTGCGCTGGTGCGGGTCCGCAACGGCGGGGTCCGCGGGCCCCGGATCGACGAGGCCCACTGCGTCTCCCACGTCGAGGGAAGGAACGAGCAGGACATCGTCTTCATCGTGCCGCGCAACCAGAGACTCCTCGTTCTCGGCGGGCTGGCGGAAAAGGACGAGTGGAGCACGGACATCGATCTGGAGAACCACGGGCCCGTGCGGGAGATGTATGAGCGCTGCCTGGCGTTCATGCCCGCACTGCGAAACGCCGAACTGGACCCCGATGAGCCGGTCCGGGTGGGGTTGCGGCCATTCAGGAATGAGAACGTCTGCCTGGAATGGGATGACGAAAGTCAGATCATCTACAATTTCGCGCACGGCGGGGCCGGATTCAGCTTCTCCTGGGGCTGCGCACAGGAGGCCGTCGGCCTGGTGCGTTCGGCCGTGGAGGACCGTAAGTACTCCCACTCCTTCTGATGATTTCTCCCGACAGTGGATGGACGTGACCATGAGAAGAAGTTTCCGGTGTTTTTTGATGGTGAACGCGGCCCTGATGCTGACCGCGTGCACGCCCTTCGACCTCGCGTATACCGGTATCGCGTCACAGCGCCATTCCGGGCACCCGGCGCCGCATCCCGGTGACGTCTCGAATCCCGGGGACACCTCTCATGCCGGGAGTGCCCCGCGTTCCGGACGTGACTCCGGTTCCGGGGACGCCCCCGCGCGGCCGCAGTTCCCCACCCTTCACCCCGGCGACGAGGGCGCCCTGGTGGAGAAGGTCCAGAGCCGTCTCGACCGGCTCGGATTCAAGGCGGGCCCTCCCGGCTCCGAGTACGGCCCCGCTCTGCGCATGGCCGTATGGGCCTTCCAGAAGGCGAACGGGCTGCCCGCCGTCGACCGGGTCGACCCGCCGACCTGGCAGGCGCTCTCCCATCCGGAGCGCGTCAGGCCGCTGGTGCCCTCCGGCGGGTCCGTGAGGGTGGAGATCGACCTGCGCCGCCAGCTGCTCACGGCGTGGAAGGACGGCAGGCCCGCGCTGATCACCCATATCTCGACCGGCACCGGCAAGCCCTACTGCAAGAACGGCCACTGCGGGGTCGCGGTCACCCCCGCCGGCGATTTCCGCGCCTGGTGGCGGACCGCCGGATGGACCAGCGGACCTCTGGGCGACCAGTTCTACACCGTGTACTTCAACGGCGGCATCGGCTTCCACGGCTCCGAACGGGTCCCGAGGCATCCCGCGTCCCACGGATGCATCCGCGTCCCGCTCCACAACGCCCGGCCCCTTTTCGACATGATCCAGACAGGGCACCAGGTCTACGTCCGCCGGCCCGCGTAGAACACGGGCCGGCCGGGAGCGGGGCCGGCCGGTAGTGGAGCCGGGCCGGGAGCGGGACCGGCCGGTAGTGGAGCCGGGCCGGACCGGGACGGGGCGTGGCCCGGCGCCTAACGGGAGGTCCCGCCGCCGGAGACGGTGATCGGGGAGCGGTGTCCGAGCAGGCCCCAGATGCCCTCGTCCTCCTCGTCCTCCTGCGGCGGGGAGGAGGCCTCCAGGCCGAGGGCCGACAGGATCATCGGGAAGGACCGCTTGAACTCGCGGGTCCAGTAGGGCCAGGTGTGGGTGCCGTCCTTGTACAGGTGCACCACGGGCTTGACGCCGTACCGGCGGAGCTTGGCGACCAGGTCCTTGGCCGTGTAGGCGGAGAGCGGCTCGCTGAGATGGGCGGGGCTCCACGGCGCCCCGGGCGGGTCGAGCTCGCCGAGCCGGCTGGTCGTGCCGCTGGAGATGTAGAGGCTCATCCCGCGCAGGTTCCTGGCCAGGTAGGCGGGGTCGTTGGCCCGCCAGACGTTCCGGTTCCTGATCGGGTCTCCCCACATGGCCTTCGGGTCCTGCCGTTCGGCCGCCTGCGCGTTCATGATGAGCTCGGGGATGCCGGGCAGGCGGGTGGACATGACGCCGCTGTAGGAGCCGGCGAAGCGGAACATCCCGGGGTGCCGCGCGGCGTACTTCATCGCGCCGTAGGCGCCCATGGACAGGCCGGCGACGGCTCGGCGGCTACCGGCCCGGTAACCGGTCTCCAGCAGGCGGCGCAGCTCGTAGGTGTGGAAGGTCTCCCAGGCGGGCGCGCCACCCTTGCCGCCGTTGTACCAGTCGGTGTAGTTGCCGGCCCGGCCCGCCTCGGGCATCACGATGATCGCGTCCATGTCCTCGGTCATGGCCGCGATGTCCGTCATCCGGGTCCACGCGGTGTAGTTGTCGGCTCCGCCGTGCAGCATGTAGAGCACCGGCCAGGTGCGTTTGGCCTTCTTCGACCAGCCCCGGGGCACCAGCAGCCGGACCGGCAGCATCGCGTTGACCGAGGGCGACGACACCGTGATGTCGACCATGCGCAGGCCGAACCAGCGCTCCTTCACCACCCGCGCGCCGCCGGGCTTCGCGGCCGGCCAGGGGCCGGAGGGGCTCTTGCCGGACGGCGAGCCCGGAGCGGCGTGCGCGGCCGACGGCAGCCCGACGAGCAGAGCGGTCGCCAGCACCAGGAATCCACGTCGAGCAGGTCGCATTTCTTTCCTCCACCCGGCCTGGGGACAGGGGCCGTGGCAGGCGACCTTAAGCCTGATCATCGGGGTCCGGCTATGAGTGTTCGCAACGAAATGCGCGAGGGGTTTGAGCTGCCCGAACAAATCCCTTGAAAGGGTGGCCATTATCACGATCGTGACAAAACGCGCTGGTGGATTGTGGTCTGTCAGGGCTCCCTTATGCGGATTTGTCTCTGTAAGTTTGCCGATCACCTCGGGTGTTCTTGGGAGTCGCCACGTGGACATGTTCGGCGAAGACGAGATCCGCCGCTTTCTCACGGAACGGATCGCGACCCGCTGCCGTCTGCCCCTCGCGGACGTCGATCCCGACCGCCCCCTGGAGGAGTTCGGGCTGTCCTCCCGGGACGCGGTCGCGGTGGCCGGCGAGCTGGAGGTCCTCCTGGGCCGGGAGCTGGGGCCCACGCTGGTCTGGGAGTACCCCACGATCAACCGTCTCGCCCGGGGCCTCGCCACCGGTACGGCCGCCGCCCCGGCCGCCGGCCGGACGGCGGATCCCGGCGGGCCGATCGCGGTGATCGGCGTCGGATGCCGCCTCCCGGGGTCCGTACACGGGCCGGAGGACTTCTGGCGGCTGCTCATGGCGGGCGGCGACGCGGTCGGCCAGGTGCCGGAGGACCGCTGGGCGGCCTTCGACGACGGATCCCCCCGCACCGCGGAGGCGCTGGCCGCGACCACCCGGCACGGCGGTTTCCTGGACGACGTGGCCGGGTTCGACGCCGACTTCTTCGGGATCGTCCCGGGCGAGGCCGAGACCATGGACCCGCAGCATCGGCTGCTGCTGGAGACGGCATGGGAGGCGCTGGAGCACTCCGGCGTCGCCCCCCGGTCGCTGCGCGGCAGCCGTACCGGGGTGTTCGTCGGCATCTCCGGCAACGAGTACGCCTACCTCACCACCGCCGACCCGGCGAAGGTGGACGCCTGGACGGCGACGGGGGCGGCGTTCAGCATCGCCGCGAACCGGCTGTCCTACCTGCTCGACCTGCGCGGGCCGAGCCTGTCGGTGGACACCGCCTGCTCTTCCTCGCTGGTCGCCACGGACCTCGCCGTCCGGAGCCTGCGCTCGGGCGACAGCGACCTGGCGCTCGCGGCGGGGGTCAACCTGCTGCTCTCCCCGGTGGTCACGATGGCGTTCGACCAGGGCGGAGGGACCGCGCCCGACGGGCGCTGCAAGAGCTTCGACGCCTCGGCGGACGGGATGGTCAGGGCCGAGGGGTGCGGCGTCGCCGTGCTGAAGCGGCTGGCCGACGCCCAGCGTGACGGCGACCGGATCCTGGCCGTCGTCCGCGCCACCGCGGTGAACCAGGACGGCCGCTCGAACGGGCTGGTCGCGCCCAACCCCGAGGCCCAGGAGGAGCTGCTCCGCACGGCCTACGCCGGTCTGGAGGGCCCCGACTACATCGAGGCCCACGGCACCGGCACCTTCCTCGGCGACCCCATCGAGGCCCGCGCCATCGACGCCGCGCTCTGCGGCGGCCGTACCGCGCCGCTGCTCATCGGCTCCGCCAAGAGCAACCTCGGCCACCTTGAGGCCGCGGCGGGGATCACCGGCCTGATCAAGACCGTCCTCTCCCTCCACCACGGCGTGATCCCGCCCAGCATCCATTTCCGGCGGCCCAACCCGCACATCCCCTGGGACCGCCTCAAGGTCGTCACCGCCCCGACCCCCTGGCCGGGCGACCACCCCCGGGCGGGGGTGTCCTCCTTCGGCTTCGGCGGCACCAACGCCCACATCGTCCTGGAGCGCGCCGCGCCCGTGCCCCCGTCCCCCACCGTCGCGGCCGGACCGTCCACGGAGCGGTACGGTGGGGAGGCCGGGCGTGACCGGCCGGGGGCGAAGGTGTTCCTGCTCACGGACGTGTCCGCCGAGCGGGTCCGGGACCACGCCCGGGTGCTCGCGGACTGGGTCGATTCCAGGACCGCGCCCGACCCGGACGCGCGGGAGAGCGTCGCGCTCGGCGACGTCGCCCACACGCTCGCCCGGCGGGCCGGGCGCGGGCGGGCCGGGGCCGCCGTCGTGGCGGGGGACCGGGCGGAACTGCTGGCCGGGCTGCGGGCCGTACAGGCGGGCGGGGGCGTCACCGGAGCGGCAGTGACCGGTGGGCGGGGACCGGTGTGGGTGTTCTCCGGCTACGGCYCGCAGTGGGCGGGGATGGGAGCCCGGCTCTACGCCGAGGAACCGGTGTTCGCCGCGGTGATCGACGGACTGGATCCGATGTTCGGCGACGAGGCGGGCATCGGGCTGCGGGAGATCGTCGCCGGGGGGCTGGACGCCGTGGGCGTGGCCACGGCACAGCCGGTGATCTTCGCGGTGCAGGTGGCGCTGGCCGAGCTCTGGAGGTCGCACGGGGTACGGCCCGCGGCGGTCGTCGGGCACTCGATGGGGGAGGTCGCGGCGGCCGTGGTCGCGGGCGGCATCGGGCTGCGGGACGCGGTCCGGGTGATCTGCCGCCGGGCCGCGCTGCTCGGGACGCTGGGCGGAGGCGGGGCGATGGCGGTGCTGGAGGTGGCTGCGGACGAGGTCCCCGGCGATCTGCACGTCGCCGTCCACTCCTCGCCGAGGCAGTGCGTCGTCACCGGCGACCCCGGCAGGGTCCGGGCCTTCGCCGCCGAGGTCGAGGCGCGGGGTCTGCTCGCCCGGGTGCTGACCGCCGAGGGCGCCGGGCACTCGCCCCAGGTCAAGCCGCTCCTGCCGAAGCTCCGCGAGGCGCTGGCCACCGTCGCCGGAGGCAAGCCCGAGATCCCGTTCTACTCGACCGTGTTCGACGACCCCCGCGAGATCCCCACGTTCGAACCCGCCTACTGGGCCGCCGGGGTCCGCCGTCCGGTGCGCCTGCTCACCGCCCTCCAGGCCGCCGCCGAGGACGGCCACACCGTGTTCACCGAGATCAGCCCGCACCCGGTCCTGGCCGCACCCCTGCGCGACTCCCTCCCCGCGGGCACGGTGATCACCCACTCCCTCCGCAGAGGGCACGACGAGGAGCTGTATCCCCAGCTCGCCGCCACCGTGATCGCCATGCCCCCGCCGGTCGCGGCCTCCTCCGGCCGGCTCGTCGACCTTCCCCCCTCGCCCTGGCGGCACGGACGCCACTGGTTCTCCGCCCCCCGCCGCGCCGCCCTCCCGCCCGGCAGCCATCGGCTGCTCGGCGTGCACGTCGAGAGCCCCGCCGGGCACGTGTGGACCACGACCGTCGACGACCTCTCCGACGCCCCCTGGCGCCTGGACCCCTCGGCCTGGCGGCTGCACGGCCTGCCGGTCCTGCCGCTCGCCGCGGTGGCGGCCCTCGCCCAGGCGGCGGCGGCCGGGGTCCTGGGCCGGGCCGAGCTGACCGACGTCACCCTGGACGCGCTGCTGCCGCTGCCCGCCACGATCACCACCACCCTCACCCCGTCCGGCGAGATCGGGATCGACGCCAAGAACGCCGCGGGCGTCTGGATCCGGTACGGCACCGCGACCGTCGCACCCGATCCATCCCCGGCGGGGGCCGTCCCCAGCCCGGCCGAACTGGCCGAGCGGCTGCGGGACTCCTCGGGGGTGCCGGTGGCGATCGGACGGCTGGGCGGTGACGGCACCCCGGCCGGCCTGCTGACCAGGGACATCCCCGCCACCGCCGTACCGGTTCCGCTGGCGGGCAAGCTCGTGGCCCGCGTGTGGGCGCCGGCGCCAGGTGTCGAGGCCGCATCGGCGGGGAATGGATCCGGTCCGCGCCCGGTCCGCGGCTGGCTCGTCGTGGCCGGTAAGGGGGATCCGCGGGCCGGGCGCCTCGCCTCCGGCCTCGCCGCCGCCGGGCACGACGTCCACCACCTCGACCTGCCCGGCGTGACTCCGGCCGGGCCGCCGCCCTCCCTGGTCCCCGCCCAGCGCTCCGCGCCCCCGCAGACCGGGCCGGTCCCGGAGCCGCCCGCGCAGGCCGGGCCGGTCCAGGGGGCGCCCCCCGCCCTTCCGGCGGCCGACGAGGTCGTGGTGCTGGTCCCCGGCGGCCTGGACCCGGCAGGCGCCGAGACCCTCTTCCTCGCCGTCACCCGGATCGCCCGCGACCTCGCCGGGACCGGGACGCGCCTGCGGCTCGTCACCCACCGGGCCCAGGCCGTACTGGCGGGAGAGCCGGGCGACCCCGGCGCCGCCGCGCTGCGCGGCCTCGTCCGGGTCCTCGCCTTCGAGCAGCCGGGGCTGCGTGCCTGCCTGATCGACGCGGACGGCCCGGACGCGCTCCTGGCCGAGCTGGCGGCCGACGCGCCGGACGACGAGGTGGCCTGGCGGGACGGCGTCCGCCACACCGCCCGCCTGTCCGCCGTCCCGGACGCCGATGATCGGCGTCGCGCCGGGGAGGGCACGCCGGTGGTACGGCGCGGCGGGGGCTATCTGATCACCGGCGGGTACGGCGGGCTGGGGCTGGTGGTGGCCCGGTGGCTGGCCGAGCGGGGAGCCGGCCGGATCGTGCTCGGCGGCAGGTCGGGGCCATCGGACGAGGGGGCCGGGACGATCGGGGAACTGCGGGCGCTGGGCGCCAACATCCAGGTGGTGACCGGGGACCTGGCCGTGCCGGGCGTGGCCAGGGGACTGGTCGACACGGTGACGGCCGGGGGGATGCCGCTGCGCGGGGTGGTGCACGCGGCGGGCGTGCTGGACGACCGCCTCGTCACCGACGTCGGCCCCGAGGACCTGCGCCGGGTCTGGTCGGCCAAGGTCCGCGGCGGCCTGGAGCTGCACGAGGCGACCAGGGACGCCGGACTCGACTGGTGGGTGGCGTTCTCCTCGGCGGCGGCGCTGCTCGGGTCGCCGGGGCAGGCGGCCTACGCCGGGGCGAACGCCTGGCTGGACGCGCTGTGCGACCTCCGCCGGGCCGAGGGGCTGCCCGGTACGGCGATCAACTGGGGCACGTGGGCAGAGGTCGGCGGGGCGGGCCAGGCGGCGCTGCCCGCGGTCTCGCCCCTCACGCCGGGCGAGGGCGTCGAGGCGCTGGAGGCGCTCCTGTCCTGGGGCACGGTCGCCGCGGGCGTGCTGCGGCTGGACGCGGCTGCGGCGGTCGCCGCCTTCCCCGGCATCGCGCGCATGCCGTACTTCGCGGATCTGGCGGGGGCGGTCGCGACCGGCGGTGAGTGGGCGGGCGCCGAGGCCCTGGCCTCGATGGAGCCCGGCCAGGCCGTGGAGGCGGTGGTCGCCAAGGTCAGGGAGCGGACGGCCGTCGTGCTGGGATTCGAGGCCGCCTGGCTCCAGGAGAGCACGGTGCTCACCGAGGCGGGCCTGGACTCGCTCGCGGCCACCCGGGTACGCGGCATGATCGAGCACGACTTCGGGGTGGCCGTGCCCACCGCCCTGCTGCTCCAGGGGGCGACGCTCGCGGACGTCGCCATGGCGGTGGCCGCCGAGCTGGGCATTCACGGCGCCACCGCCGGGACGCGCCCGGTCGAGCCCAGGGACGCGGCGGAACGGCAGGTCGTCGTGGCCCTCACCCGGATCCTCGGGCGCGAGCCCGGCGTCACCGAGGAGATCCCGGCCGATGTCCTGCCCGTCGTCCTGGACGTCCTCAGCCGGGAGACCGGCCGGGAGCTGTCCGCAGAGGGCGCGCTGACCGGGGCCCGGGTCGCCGACCTGCTCCGGGAGATCGACGAGGAGGAGGCCGCCCGGGGCGTCGTCCGCCCGCTGACCCCGGCGGCCCACGCGTACCTGGCCGCCCGCCGCGCCGCGCCGCCGCCCGGCGTGCCCGCGCGGGGTGTGCCGCCGACCGGCGTGCCGGTGACGGCGGGAGGCGGGCAGGTTCCGCTGTTCCTGGGACATCCGGCAGGGGGGACCACGGGGGTGTACTCGCTGCTGGCGGGGGCGCTGGGAACGGACCGGGTGGTGTTCGGGCTGGAGCGGCTGGACGACGTCGGGGGCCTCGGCGCGGAGGCGGGGGTGAGCGATCGGGCCGCCCGGTACGTGGCGGAGATCAGGAAGGTGCAGCCGGAGGGGCCGTACCGGGTCGGGGGATGGTCCTTCGGGGGCATCCTGGCGTTCGAGATCGCGCGGCAGCTCGGGGCGGAGAACGTGGAGCTGGTGGCGATGATCGACTCGGGCCTGCCGGACGAGGTGGCGGCGGCGGAGCGGGCTGAGATCGCGGCGAGGAGGTACGCGGACTTCGCCGCCTACCTCGCCCGGACCTACGGGGTGCGCGTCCGGCTGTCCCACGACGAGCTCGCGGGCCTGAGCGAGGCCGGCCAGCTCGCGCTGGTGGAGGCGCGCGTCGCCGAGTCGGGGGTGCTGGACCTGCTGGGGGAGGCCATCCTCCGGCACCAGATCACCTCGCACGAGGACACCCGGGCCATCGAGGGCTACCGGGCCGGGACCTACGGGGGCCGCGTGGTGCTCTACCGCTCCACGGACCCGACCCCCTGGGCGGTGGAGGACATCCGATACGCCCACACCGACGACCCCGCAAGGGGATTCGGCCCGTTCAGCCCGGAGCTGGAGATCGTCACCATCCCCGGGTCGCACCATCTCAACCTGCTCGACCCGCCCCACGTCGAAGTCATCGCCGCTCACCTTGGAGGCCAGCTATGACACTCGCACAGGCCGTCGTCGACGGCGCCGATCCGGAGGAGCTCGCGCGCCTGGAGGTCCCCACGACCTTCCGGGCCGCCCACACCCGCAAGAACGAGGTCGGCATGTTCGGGCGGCGCCCGCACGGCGTCGACGACGTCGACAAGGACATCACCAAGTCCATCCACGTGGACGACGTGCCGATGCCGGAGCTCGCCCCGGACGAGGTGCTGGTCGCGATCATGGCGAGCGCCATCAACTTCAACACCGTGTGGACGGCCATGTTCGAGCCGATCCCCACGTTCGCCTTCCTGGAGCGGTTCGGGCGCGAGGACCCCCGGCACGACCAGAGCTTCCACGTGCTCGGCTCGGACGCCTCCGGGGTGATCGTCCGGATGGGCGCCGCCGTACGGCGCTGGAAGATCGGCGACAGGGTCGTCGTCTCACCCGCCTACGTGGACGAGCAGGACCCGATCACCCACGCCGACTCCATGCTCGGTGCCGACCTGCGCGCCTGGGGATTCGAGACCAACTACGGCGGACTGGCCGAGTTCGCGGTGGTCAGGGCCACCCAGCTGCTGCCCAAGCCCAGGCACCTGACCTGGGAGGAGGCCGCCTGCAACATGCTGTGCGCCTCCACCGCCTACCGGATGCTGGTCAGCGAGCGCGGCTCCCGGATGAAGCAGGGCGACGTGGTGCTGATCTGGGGCGCGACCGGCGGGCTCGGCGCGTACGCCGTGCAGCTGGTGAAGAACGGCGGCGGCGTCCCGGTCGGCGTGGTCAGCTCCGGCGAGAAAGCCGACCTGCTCCGCCGGATGGGCTGCGAGCACGTCGTGGACCGCTCGCAGTTCGAGCACCTCAACGACGAGAAGGCCTGGCGCAGGCTCGGTGCGGAGGTCCGCCGCCAGGTCGGGGAGGACCCGCACATCGTCTTCGAGCACACCGGCAAGGAGACCTTCGGGGCGTCCGTCTACGTCGCGCGGCGTGGCGGCTCGGTCGTCACCTGCGGATCGTCCAGCGGCTACGCCCACGAGTACGACAACCGGCACCTGTGGATGAAGCTCAAGCGGATCGTCGGCTCGCACGGAGCGAACTACCAGGAATGCCACGAGGTCAACCGGCTGCTCTCGCTGGGCGCGCTGCAGCCCACCCTGTCCAAGGTCTACCCCCTCGACCGGACCGGCGACGCCGCCCGTGCCGTACAGCTCAACGAGCACGTCGGCAAGGTCGGCGTGCTGGGTCTGGCTCCCGCCGAGGACCTCGGCGTCGAGGACCAGGCGCTCAGGGAGCGCATCGGCGAGGACCGGATCAGGCTGTTCCGGAGCTGACGGACTGCCTGGCGCGCAGGACGATCTCCAGCTCGAACCGGATGTCCGGATCGCTGAGCTGGTCGCCGTAGAGCTCCTCCAGCTGGCGCAGCCGGTAGCGCACGGTCTGCGGGTGCACGTGGAGCCGGGCGGCCACCTCGCCGGCGCCCCGGCCGTGCCGCAACCACGCCAGCAACGTCTCGGCCAGCCGGTCCTGCTGGCTGGGACGCAGGTGGGCCAGGGGCGCCAGCCGTACCTCGGTGAGGGCGCTGACCAGCTCCTCGTCCTTGAACACGATCAGGGTGGCCATGTGGTCGGAGCAGCGGAGCACGCCGCGCTCCTCGGTGAGCACCCCGCGCCGGTGCAGATCCAGCGCCTCGCGGGCCCAGCGCAGCGAGGTCGCGGCGGCGGCCAGCGGTACGGCGGGCCCGACGGCCGCCTTCCAGCCGCGCAGCCCGGCCTCCAAGGTCTGGGCCTGGCCGGGGCCGTTGGGGTCGGGGACGATCAG
This sequence comes from Streptosporangium minutum, assembly GCF_002149035.1. Taxonomy (GTDB): domain Bacteria; phylum Actinomycetota; class Actinomycetes; order Streptosporangiales; family Streptosporangiaceae; genus Streptosporangium; species Streptosporangium minutum. The sequence goes on along the minus strand of NZ_NGFP01000141.1, from coordinate 10,130 downwards.
GCAGGGACCGGGCCGGTCGAGGCCGGACAGCACGTCGGGCGGGAGTGAGGGGGCGCGGTAGCCTCGGGAGTGCGCGTCCAGGGCGACTCCGGCCACGGTCTTGGGCAGCCGCCATCCGGCGGTCTTGGCCAGGTCGGCGATCGCGTCGGGGGAGGCCGACGGCTGGCTCAGCAGCAGGTCCATCAGCCGGTGGCGGCGACGCTCGATCTCTCCGGCCGCGCGGGCCCTGGCCTCGTCGAAGCCCTCGGCGGCGGCGTCGGCGAGCTGGTCGAGATAGACGAAGATGGCCTCGCCGAGGTCGTAGAGGTGCTGCGGGGTGAGGCCGAGACGCTCGGCGTGCTCGGTCAGCCGCCGCCAGGCCACCCGGGCGCCCAGCCGCATCGCGGTCTGCAGGGGGTCGAGGTTGCGGCCCTCGTTGGCCTCGCCGCGCCCGATGGTGCGGAACACCTCGGGCTCCCACGGCGTGCTCGGGTTCTCGATCCGGTCGACGAACTGGCGCAGGGCCTCGTCCACGGCGAGCCGGATGGCCTTGATGTAGATCTCGTCGGAAGGCCGGGAGTACTCGGGGATCCGGACCGTGATCTCCTTGATCACCTGGTCGGCGACCTCGGACAGGCCCGGTCTCAGCAACCTGGCCACTTCTGCCGGAGCGGATCTCCATAGCCGCTGGTCAGACAGCTCGTGAGACCTTCTCTTCCGGTCGCCGAACCCAGTGACAACGAGCTTGGAATCTTCTCTTATCGTCATAGACCCTCCCGTCGGAGTGCGCCTCACATTCTGATCTCATTGACACTTTGAGCAAGTAGCAAACGCTTGTTCTTATCTCAAATGCAACATGTGGGGGCATCCGGCGGGAGGGGTGGGGTTATTTGAGGTAGCCGCCGAACTCCTCCAGGGAGATCAGCCCGTCGCCGTCCAGGTCGATCCTGGCGATGGCGGCTTCGGCGGCCTCGGGGGTGATCGGCTGGCCGAGCACCTCCATCAGCCGCGTCATCTCGGTGGCCGAGATGAGGCCGTCACCGTCGACGTCGATAATCTTGAAAGTCGTCGCGTAGTCGTCCGCCACGAGCGCATCCGCCTTCCGGCAGCAGGGAATCAGACGCCAAGCACACTAGCGGGGGACCGGCTCTCTGAGGAGGGCGCCCTCCGCTCCGGCCGTGGCGCCGGAGACGCGCCCCGGACACCCGCTGCGGTCCCCGGTGACCGCGGACGTGCCCCCTCTCCCGGCCGCCCCGCCGTCTGGTGATCCGGGCGGCCGCCTGTGGAGGTGCGGTCATGGAGGTTCCGGATTCCGGAGATTCGGCCGTGGTGTCGGCGTTACGCGAATATAAGGTGCTTGATACGACTATTCATGCACTAAGCACATTGGTTTTTGTTTGACGAGTTGCATTGATGGAGGGCAAAGAAACGCGCGTTTCTCTTCAGGCGCATCAACTGGATTCGGGGGGCATTGTTTCCGGCTGTCCCCGGTCGGTTCAAAAGTGTTCTCTCCGGGTTTTCGGCGAGTGGAAGAGGAGAGAGAAGACGCTGTGTCTACCCTTATGAAACGCATCCTGGCCGGCGGCGCGCTCGCCGGGGCCGTTCTCGTTCAGATGCCTGCTCCGGCAAGTGCCGGTGTAGTGCCGGCCTGGCCGATGAATGAGGCACATGCCCGCTATGGGATAAGCGATCCCTTCTGCAGTAATTCGGCGGCACTTGCTCTTGTGGTGACGCCTTCCCATCCTCTCTGCAACTCTGTCGTCGGTTACTGGCAGAATCCCGCTCCTGCCATTCCACAGGTCAACCAGCCCAGCCCCGCGCGGCCGACCGCCGACTCGGCTGCGCAGAGCTACATCCCGCTGTGCAAGTGGCTTCATCTGCCGTTGTCCCTCTGTGCGGTTCCGCCGGGGCCCGTCGGCCCGCGTGGCCCCGAAGGTCCCGCAGGTCCGCCCGGACCCGCCGGTCCCGCCGGTCCCACCGGTGCGACCGGTGCCACCGGTCCTGCGGGCCCGCGCGGCCTGACGGGTCCGCGAGGCCCTGAGGGGCCTGAGGGTCCCGCTGGTCCTGAGGGTCCCGCTGGTCCTGAGGGTCCCGCCGGCCCTGAAGGCCCTGCCGGCCCTGAGGGTCCCGCCGGCCCTGAAGGCCCTGCCGGCCCTGAAGGCCCTGCCGGCCCTGAAGGCCCTGCCGGCCCTGAAGGCCCTGCCGGTCCTGAGGGTCCCGCTGGTCCTGAGGGTCCCGCTGGTCCTGAAGGCCCTGCCGGTCCCGCCGGAGCTGAGGGTCCCGCCGGTCCTGAGGGTCCTGCCGGTCCTGAAGGCCCTGCCGGCCCTGAGGGTCCTGCCGGTCCTGAAGGCCCTGCCGGCCCTGAGGGTCCCGCCGGTCCTGAAGGTCCCGCCGGTCCTGAAGGCCCTGAGGGGCCGCAGGGTCCTGAAGGCCCCATCGGTCCTGAGGGTCCCGAAGGTCCCGAGGGTTTCGAGGGCCCGCAGGGTCCTGCCGGTCCTGAGGGTCCTGTTGGACCTGAGGGCCCCGCCGGTCCTGAAGGCCCCGCCGGTCCTGGAGGCGTTGAGGGTCCGCAGGGTCCCGCCGGTCCTGAGGGTCCCGCCGGTCCTGAGGGTCCCGCCGGTCCTGAGGGTCCGCAGGGTCCTGAAGGCCCGCAGGGTCCTCCCGGATCGTCCACCGAAGTGACGCGTGTGCCGGCCGGTCGGCCCGTCGTCGTCGGGGTCTTCCCGACCTTCCGCCCGATCCCGACCTTCCGTCCCATCCCGACCTTCCACGCCGTTCCCACCATCCGATCCTTCTCTGCCTACCAGTCCCTTCCGTCCTGCGTGACCTGGTGTTTCTGATCACTGTCAGGGCGAGGTGATCCGGGCTCACCGACCCGGTGACGGAGACCGGTGAGCCCAGTGATGCCGGTTAGACCAGTGAGACCGCGAAGGCCGAGAGCCGATCGGTACGGTCGAGCGGGACGCGGGTAGGACAGGCGTTCAGCGTGTGAAACAGGAAAGGTGCGGGCCCTCACAGGCCCGCACCTTTCCTGTCTCTTTCCGTTCCCTCCGTCCCCTCAGTCCAGCCCAGTCCAGCTCAGTCCCTTTCAGGCCGGCTCAGGCCGGCTGGACCAGGCTCAGGCCGGCGCGGACCGGCTCAGATCACGGCGCCCGACCCCTCGCGGACCCCGGAAGCGCGCTTGCGCGGGGGCTGCGGCGGCGGTGCGGAACCGCGCTTCTCGAACTCGATCGCCAGCGGCGCCGCGACCAGCGCCGATGACAGCGTGCCGACGACGATGCCGATCAGCAGCGCCACCGCGAAGTCGGTCAGTGAGTCACCGCCGAGCACGGCCAGCGCGGCCAGGATGAACAGCGCGCCCAGGCCCGTGTTCACCGTACGGGGCACGGTCTGCAGGATCGCGGTCTCGGCGACCTCCGCGAACGGAGTCCTGGGCCGCATCCCCCACAGCTCGCGGACGCGGTCGAAGACCACGACCTTGTCGTTGACCGAGTAGCCGATCACGGTGAGCATCGCGGCCAGGAAGACCCCGTCCACCGGCTTGCCCAGCCACGCGAACGCGCCGACCACGATGGACGCGTCCACCACCAGGGCCAGCACCGTCGCCAGCCCGAACGTCCAGCGGAACCGGAAGGCCAGGTAGAGGAGCTGCGCGGCGAGCGCGACGGCCAGCGCGATCATCGCGTTGCGGCGCAGTTCGTCACCCAGGCTGGGGCCGATGAGCTCGTCGCGCTCCTTGGTGATCTGCCCGGCGCCGCTCTCCAGAGCCGCCTCGATCTTCGCCAGGTCGGCGGCGCCGATCTGGCCGGTCCGTACGGAGATGTCCGCGTCCGAGGCCTGCACCACCGCGTTCGGGAACCCGGCGTCGCCGACCAGCTCGCGGGCGGCGTCGGCGGTGATCGGGACGCTGGTGGAGTACTCCACCAGCCGGCCGCCGGTGAACTCCACTCCGAAGTTCACCCCCCGCACCGCCACCCCGGCCACCGCCACGACCACCAGCACGCCGGTGACCACGAAGTACACCGTACGGTGGCGCATCAGGCCGGGCTTGCGCGCGTTCAGCCAGGTCCGGACGCGCCCGATGCCGGCCAGGCCGGTCAGTGCCGGCCGCTTCGCCACCGACCGTCTCGTCACCGCCCACTCGGCCAGCACGCGGGTGATGACCATCGCGGTGACCAGCGAGGCGATCACGCCGATGCTCAACGTGACGCCGAAGCCGCGCACCGGGCCCGAGGCGAGGAAGAACAGCAGTCCCGCCGCGAGCAGGGTGGTGATGTTGGAGTCGGCCACCGCGCTCCAGGCGTTGCGGAAGCCCTTCTCCAGCGCGGGCCGGAGCCTCGGCCCGGAGGCGTACTCCTCCCGGGCGCGCTCGAAGACCAGGACGTTGGCGTCCACCGCCATGCCGATCGCGAGCACGAAGCCCGCCAGGCCCGGCAGGGTGAGCGTGGCGCCGAGCGCCACCAGGGCCGCGTAGGAGATGAGCGCGTAGCAGGCCAGGGCGATGGCGGCGAGGAACCCCACCAGTCGGTAGACCACCACGATGAACAGCGCGGTGAGCAGCACGCCGATGACGGCCGCCTGGGCGCTGGACGCGATCGCGGCCGCGCCGAGCGTCGGGCCGACGGTCCGCTGCTCGACGATCTCGACGGGGACCGGCAGCGAGCCGCCCTTGATCAGCACGGCCAGGTCTCCGGCCTCCTCGGCGGTGAAGGAGCCGGTGATCTGAGTGGAACTGCCCGGCAGGCCCACGTCGCAGGCGACGCCGTCGTTGACCTGTGGCGAGACGATGACCTTGGAGTCGAGCACGATGGCGACCCGCCGTTTCGGGTCGCCCACCGGGTTGCACGCGGCCTCGCCGGTCAGCTCGGCCCACGCCTTGCGGCCCCCGTCGCGCAGGTCCACGGTGACGTACCAACCGCTGCCCTGCTGGGGATCGGTCCCGGCCTGGGCGTCCTCGACCCCGTCGCCGGTGAGCCGGGCCGGGCCGACGAGCAGCTTGACGCCGTCCTCGTCGGAGATGATCTGCTCGCCCTTCTTCGGGGCGGTCGCCTCGTCCGCCAGGGCGATGACGGGGTGGAAGGTGAGCTGGGCGGTCTTGCCGATGACTTCGGCGGCCTTGGTCGGGTCCTGCACGCCGGGCAGTTCCACGATGATGCGCCGCTCGCCGGAGCGGGCCAGCGGCGCGTCCGCCACGCCCAGGGCGTCGGCCCGGCGGCGCAGCACCTCAAGGGTGCGGTCGGTGGCCTCGGCGTCGGCCTTGACGGTCGGGGAGTCTCTCGTCTCCAGGACGATCTGGGTGCCGCCGCGCAGGTCGAGACCGAGGCGCGGCGTCATGGTCAACGCGACGAAAAGGGAGATGGCGATGACGGCGAACGCCGTCACCGCGCGCACCACGGGGGCACGCGACATGGAAGCCTCCACAGGCAGGGAAAAGGTGTCCGGGTACGGCGAAAGCACCCGTAGCGGCCTCAGAGGCCGGCTGCGAGGTGCTTTCAGACGCCTGTGGAGGGGGGCGCCCGGCCGGGCCTGACCAGCAGGGCCGCGAGCGGGCGCGGGTCGTCGTCACCGGCAGGACGCGAGTCGAAGCCCGGGGTGCGGGACAGGTGCCGGGTGTCCGGCGGCCCGGCCGCGGACGGGTGGCCGCCCCCGGTTCCGGTCCCGATGGAACCCCCGGTGAAGGCGTGCTGCTCCCCGCCGACGTGAACCTGGCGGGACAGGGGCTGATGCTCCCCGGAGACGGCGACGACGGCCGTGTGCCCCAGGAGGGCGGTCGCGCCGCCCGCGTTGAGGCCACCGGAGACGAGCAGCGGGAGGAGGAGGGCGAGCAGCCAGCCCAAGGGCGCGCCGCGCCTCGACTGCCGCATGTTCTCCTCCAGGGGTCCGGTCCCACCGTAGCCCTTCCGGTACGGGTACGGCGTATGCCGGCATGGCGAGGTGAGCGCCCGCTACCCGGTAAACGGCCCGTGTGCGGGTAGAGCGCCGACATGCGACTGACCTACACAGCTGACCTGTGGTGGAAGAACGCGGTTGTCTACTGCCTGGACGTCGAGACCTACAAGGACGGCAACGGCGACGGCATCGGGGACTTCCGCGGGCTCACCCAGCAGATCGACCACCTGGACCGGCTCGGGGTGACCTGCATCTGGCTGATGCCGTTCTTCCCGACGCCCAACCGCGACGACGGCTACGACATCACCGACTTCTACTCCGTCGACCCCCGCCTGGGCACCCTCGGCGACTTCGTGGAGTTCATGCGCACGGCCAGGGACCGGGGCATCCGCGTGATCGCCGACCTGGTGGTCAACCACACCTCCGACGAGCACCCCTGGTTCAAGGAGGCGCGCTCCAGCCGGGACTCCGCCAAGCGGGACTGGTACATCTGGCAGGACGACCCCGACCCCGTCGACCCCAAGGACCTCGTCTTCCCGGACAAGGAGGACAGCATCTGGGAACTGGACGAGAAGACGGGCCAGTACTACCTCCACAGCTTCTACCGGTTCCAGCCCGACCTGAACGTGGCGAATCCCGAGGTCCGCGACGAGATCGCGCGCATCGTCGGATTCTGGATGGAGCTGGGGCTGTCCGGCTTCCGGGTGGACGCGGTGCCGTTCCTGATCGAGGGCATCGGCCCCGACCCGCACGAGTTCCTCGCCGACCTGCGCGCCTTCATGAACCGCCGCGACGGCACCTCGATCCTGCTGGGCGAGGTGAACCTGCCCTATCCGGACCTGATGGAGTATTTCGGCGACGGCAACGGCGACCAGGTCACCATGTGCTTCGACTTCATCGGCATGCAGCGGTTCCACCTGTCGATGGCCCGGCAGAACCCGCAGCCGCTCGCCGACTCCCTCCGCGAGCGGCCCGCCCCGCCCGACGACTCCCACTGGGCCACCTTCGTCCGCAACCACGACGAGCTGACCCTGGACAAGCTCACCGAAGCCGAGAAGCACGAGGTCTTCGACGCCTTCGGCCCGGACAAGGACATGCAGGTCTACGACCGTGGCCTGCGCCGCCGCCTGCCCCCGATGCTCGGCGGCGACCAGCGCCGTCTCAAGCTGGCCTACAGCGTCCTGTTCTCCCTGCCGGGCACGCCGGTGCTCTTCTACGGGGAGGAGATCGGTCTCGGTGAGAACCTTGAGGCCGAGGGCCGGATGGCGGTCCGGATCCCGATGCAGTGGTCCCGCTCCGGCGGTTTCTCACCCGACCCGAAGACCGTCGTGCCGACCCCTGACGGTGAGTACGGCCCGCGGCACGTCAACGTGGACGACCAGCGCCGCGACCCCGACTCGATGCTCAAATGGATCACCATGCTGGTCTCGCGCTACCGGGAGTCGCCGGAGCTCGCCTGGGGCCACTACGAGGTGCTGGACGCCGGGGACGAGGCGGTGCTCGCCCACCGGGCCGACGCCGAGGGCGGCACCGTGATCGCCGTCCACAACTTCGCTGACCGGGAGGCGGAGGTGGAGCTCGTGCTGCGCGATCTCGACCGCTGCGAGGTGCTGACCGACCTGCTGGTGGACGGCACCCTCGATCTGCCCTCCGACGGCCGGGTGACGTTCGCCCTTGAGCCCTACGGCACCCGCTGGCTGCGCGCCGCCGTCCCCGACGCGCCCCTGGGGAACAGCTCGGCCAAGAGCCACTAAGGGCCTGAGCGGGACGTGAGGAGGCCCGCCTCCGTCACGTCCCGCAGGACGGTCACGGACCTCCCGCCGCTCAGGCGGTCGCGCCCCTCGCCGCCTGCCGCGGGCTCTCCGCCTTCCCCGGCCAGGCGAGCATGGCCAGGTGGTCGACATCCGGGACCGACTCCCGCTGATCACCGCGCCCACCCTGGTCATCGGCAACACCCAGGACTACCTGGTCCCGGTCGAGCACGCGAGGGAGCTGCACCGCCTGATCCCGGGCAGTCGCTACGCCGAGCTCGACAGCGGCCACGTGGTGGTGCTGGAGCGGCCCGCCGAGCTGACCGAGCTGATCAGGGAGTTCATCGGAACCCCTGATCACAGCCCTGGGGAGGAGGTCATCCCTCTTCGGAGCCCAGCTCGGTGAAGAGCGTGAGCTGGAGCCCGGCCGGGCCTTCGAGGCGGGAGTTGAGGGAGTTCCACGGGGTCCGGACGGGGTCGGCGATCACCTTGGCCCCGGCTCCGGCGAGCTTGGCGGTGGTGGCGGGCGAGTCGTCCACCTCGAAGGCCACCCGGATGTGCCCGGCCACTCGCTGCCCCACCTCGACCTGGTCGATGAACTCGGCCTGTCCCGGGTCGGCGATCTCCAGCGTGGCCCGGCCCGCCTCCAGGATCGTCACCCGGCCGTCGGGGGAGGCGTAGGCGGCCCGCTCGGGAAGGCCGAGCGCGTCGCGGTAGAACCGCAGCGCCTCGTCGTAGTCGGCGGCGGTGACGACCAGGCGCAGTTCACGGACGGTCATGACGACTCCTCAAACGATCACACATGCTGTGCAGGGCGCAGCGCGATTACCGCATCCGACATTCCCGGCATGGCCGCTCATCGTTGACGCACCACGGCCGTCAGGCCCGGGGCGTGTCGCCTCTGTCGCCGGTGGACCAGGGCCCGTCGTGGCGTGGGCGCCGCCGGAGCGGGCCGTACGGCGGGCGGGGTCACGGCCGGTGGGGCCGGTCGTGGCGTGGGTCCCTCCGGGTCTTGAGCTTGTCGAGCTGCTGGATCAGGTCCTCGCGGACCTCGGTCAGCGCGCTGGAGAGCTCGGGCTCGGTCGAGGTGGCGACCAGCGGCTCGACGCCGGCGAGCCGGCATTCGAGGGTCACCTTCTGCTCGGCCCCGCCCCGGTTCTTGACGCTCAGCCGCAGGTCCACCGAGTCGGGGGGATGGGAACGCAGCCGTTTTCCCAGGGCGGTGAACCGTTCGACGATCTCAGGGCGTTCGTCCTCGGCGAAGCCCGTGCCCAGCGTGAGCCGTTCGCCCAGGACGTCCGCCTGCTCGTCACCCGTGTCTGCCATCGCCCGCACCTCTTCCGTGAAATGTAGTCATAAGATTACATTCAGCGACCAGGGCAGCTCTGGCTGGCATCGTCCTGGGGCATCGGCTGCCTTCCGGGGCATGTCGCACAGCGGGGAGAGGGAGCCGGAGGAGACCGGCCGTCCGTGGTGGCCTTCCCGGCCCCCGTGGGACCGGGGAGGCCGTGCGCCTCACCGATCCTGACGGTGGGTCCCAGGCTGTCCGGAGCGCGGGATCCGCAGACCGTCACTCCTGTTCGTCGAGGAGTCCCGCGTCGTGGACCAGCAGGGCGATCTGGACGCGGTTGTTGAGGCCCAGTTTGGTGAGGATGCCGGAGACGTGGGTCTTGACCGTGGGGACGCTGAGGTGGAGCACGGCGCCGATCTCGGCGTTGGACCTGCCCTGGCCGAGAGCCACGGCGACCTCGCGTTCGCGGCCGTTCAGCAGTGCCAGGCGGTCCCCGGCCCGGGTGCGCCGCAGGTCGTGGCCGGAGTCGGCGACCCGGGCGATGAGGCGCCGGGTCACCGCCGGGGACAGCACGGGGTAGCCCTGGGCCACCTGGCGTACGGCGGTCACGATCTCGTCGGGCGGGGTGTCCTTGAGGAGGAACCCGGCGGCTCCGGCGCGCAGGGCGCGCAGGACGTGGTCGTCGGCGTCGAAGGTGGTCAGCACGATGACCTCCGGCGCACCCGGGCGGGCGCGCAGGACCTCGGTGGCGGCCAGCCCGTCCATCACGGGCATCCGGATGTCCATCAGGACCACGTCGGGGGCGTACCGGTCGACCAGGGGCAGCACCTGGGCGCCGTCACCGGCCTGGGCAACCACGCGGATGTCGGGAGCGCCGCCCAGCATCATCACCAGGCCGGCGCGGACCAGCGGGTCGTCGTCGACGATGAGCACGCCGACCGTCCACGGCTCTGATGCGGTCATGGCGGCCAGGGTAGCCAGGCCGACAGCCGCCAGCCACCCGCGGCGGTGGGCCCGTGCTCCAGGCGCCCGTCGGCCAGGGCGACGCGTTCGGCCAGGCCGACCAGGCCCTGACCGGTCCGCGCGCCGGGCGTGGGCACGGCACCGGGAACGGGGGCGGCACCGGGAACGGGGACGGCATTGGGCACAGGGGCGGAGGACGGCACCGGGAACGGGGGCGGCACCGGGAACGGGGACGGCATTGGGCACAGGGGCGGAGG
>NZ_NGFP01000140.1 GCF_002149035.1 Streptosporangium minutum | reverse complement strand
GCGGCGCGGACTGACGCGTTGCCGAACGGCGTGCGCTGTTGTGTTACAAAACAGCGTGGAACTGGACCGGCTGGATCGTGACATCATCAGGGCGCTCGTCGAGGACGCCCGCAGCACCTACGCGGAGATCGGGCAGAGGGTGGGCCTGTCGGCGTCGGCGGTGAAACGCCGGGTGGACCGCCTGCGCGAGACGGGGGCGATCACCGGGTTCACCGCGCGGGTGGATCCCACGGCGCTCGGCTGGACCACCGAGGCCTACGTGGAGCTGTTCTGCGTCGGCAAGACCTCACCGTCGGCGATCGGGGTGGCCGTCGCCCGTCTTCCCGAGGTGGTCTCGGCGTGCACCATCACCGGGGAGGCCGACGCGCTGCTGCACATCAGGGCCACCGACGTCCGCCACGTGGAGCAGGTGATCGAGCGGATCGCCTCCGAGCCGTTCGTGGTGCGGACCAAGAGCTCCATCGTGCTCTCCCGGCTGATCGAGACCCCTCTGATCACCTCACGCAACGGATCGACGTTCGTAGCCTGAAGCACGCAAGGGACGTGCGCCAACGCGCATGATCGGGCTCTTGGCCCGCGCGGACCCCGTTCCTAGGCTGTTGCCGTTCCCACCACGACGTCCTTTACGGGGTTCTCCATGACGAGGCACTACCTCATGTGTCGGCCTGACTATTTCGCGGTCGAGTACGCGATCAACCCGTGGATGGATCCCGAGGCCGGGGCGGACCGCGAGGTGGCGATCCGGCAGTGGGAGGGGCTCAAGAGCGCCTACGAGGGGCTCGGTCACCGGGTCAGCCTGATCGACCCGGTGGAGGGCCTGCCGGACATGGTCTTCGCCGCCAACGGCGCGCTGGTGGTCGGCGGCCGGGTGTACGGCGCGCGGTTCACGCACCGGGAGCGGGCCGCCGAGGGGCCCGCCTACCTGAAGTGGTTCACCGACAACGGCTACGACCGGGTGCACGAGGCGGCGTTCACCAACGAGGGCGAGGGCGACTTCCTGACGCTCGACCACGTGGTGCTGGCCGGGACGGGGTTCCGCACCGACATCACCGCGCACAAGGAGGCCCAGGAGTTCCTCGGCCGCCCGGTGGTGACGCTGCAGCTGGTGGACCCCCGCTTCTACCACCTGGACACCGCACTGTTCCCACTAAACGGACATAACGTGGCATACTTCCCAGGGGCCTTCTCGGCGGGGAGCCAGGAAGTGCTACAGAACCTGTTCCCCGACGCCGTCATCGCGGACGAGGACGATGCGACCGTACTGGGCCTCAACGCGGTCAGCGACGGCACCCGTGTGGTGATCAACGCCGAGGCGGCCAACCTTCAGCTGGAGCTCAAGCGCCACGGCTTCGAGGTCATCCCGGTCGAACTGTCGGAGCTGCGCAAAGCGGGCGGCGGCCCCAAGTGCTGCACGCTCGAAATCCGGGGATAGACACAGGTAGAACGGCCAAGAACAGGGAACGGCGAATATCGGATGACCAGCACAGAGACGTTCATCGAGCTCAGCGAGCGCCGGAGCGCGCACAACTACCACCCGCTCCCCATCGTGATCCACGAGGCGCAGGGCGCCTGGGTCACCGACGTGGAGGGCAAGCGGTTCCTGGACTGCCTGTCCGGATACTCCTCGCTGAACTTCGGTCACGGTAACCCGAAGATCGTCGAAGCGGCGCAGGAGCAGCTCGCCAAGCTCACCCTGACCAGTCGCGCCTTCTTCCACGACCAGTTCGCCGCCTTCGCCTCCGGGCTGGGCGACCTCACCGGCAAGGACATGGTCCTGCCGATGAACACCGGCGCCGAGGCCGTGGAGACCGCGATCAAGGTGGCCCGCAAGTGGGGCTACGAGGTCAAGGGCGTGGCACCGGAGCAGGCCAACATCATCGTGATGGAGGACAACTTCCACGGCCGCACCACCACGATCATCAGCTTCTCCACCGACCCGGACGCCCACGACGGCTTCGGCCCCTACACCCCGGGCTTCACGGTCGTGAAGTACGGCTCGGTCGAGGCGATCCGCGAGGCCGTCGACGCCAACACCGTCGCGGTGCTGCTGGAGCCCATCCAGGGCGAGGCCGGCGTGCTGGTCCCGCCGGACGGCTACCTCACGCAGGTCCGCGAGCTCTGCACCGCCGAGAACATCCTGATGATCGCCGACGAGATCCAGTCCGGCCTCGGCCGTACCGGCGACACCTTCGCCTGTGACCACGAGGGGGTCGTCCCCGACATCTACGTGCTGGGCAAGGCCCTGGGCGGCGGCGTCGTCCCGGTCTCGGCGATCACCGCCGACGAGGACGTACTCGGCGTGATCAAGCCGGGCCAGCACGGCTCCACCTTCGGCGGCAACCCGCTCGCCTGCGCGGTGGCCAACGCGGTCATCGAGATCCTCAACACCGGCGAGTACCAGGCGCGGGCCAAGGAGCTCGGGGCGGTGCTGCACGAGCGGCTGCGCGGCCTGATCGGCCAGGGTGTGGTGACCGTACGCGGCCGCGGCCTGTGGGCGGGCGTCGACATCGACCCCTCCCTGGCCACCGGACGCGAGATCTCCAAGGCGCTGATGCGCCGCGGCGTCCTGGCCAAGGACACCCACGGCTCGACCATCCGGCTCGCCCCGCCGATCGTCGTCTCCGAGGAAGACCTCCTGTGGGCCGTCGACCAGCTCGCCGACGCCCTCGCGGAGTTCGCGAAGTGATCCCTCCGGTACGGCTCACGCCATCCGGCGTGAGCCGTACCGGGCCCGGACGGCGCGGCGCGGGCCGCCCCGGTCATCCGTGACCGGCCAGCTCCACGGTGGTGATCTCCGAGACGTCGGTGGCGGCGGCGGTGTCCCAGCGGACGGACAGGGGGCCGGCGCCCAGGGAGAGCGTGGCCACCGCGTTGGAGAACCAGGGGCCGTGGACGATCCGCCACTTGAACGGGGGCTTGGGGATCCTGGCCAGACGGGACAGCCACCCGCCGATCAGGGTGGCGAGGCCGAACTGGGCGACGATGTTGGCCAGGCGGAGCGTACGGCTCAGCGGGTTGCGGATCGGGGAGCAGACGAGCTGGTAGATGGGCAGCCCCTCGGCCTTGGCCACGTAGGAGTAGTGCACGTCCCCGGAGAGCACGACCACGGGCTTGCCGGTCTCGGCCAGCAGCCTGGACAGGTCCTCGAAGGAGCGGCGGAAGGCCGCCCAGTGTTCCAGGTCGACGGCCTGGCGGAGCGCCTCGGACCAGCGGGCCACCCTCTTGCCCCAGGCTCCCTGGGCCAGGGCCTCGTTCCAGTTCTGGATGTGGTGGATGCCGGCCGGGAGCAGGAACGGCACCGACGTTCCGATGACGAAGCGCTCGGCGCCGCCCCTGCGTAGCTCCTCGGTGAGCCACTCCCACTCCACCGGGTCGATCATGCGCCGGTCCCCCGGGGTGAGCTGCCGGGCGCATCGGGAGTCGAGCATGATCAGGCGGGTGCCGCCGAGGTCGCGGGAGTAGCTCCACCTGTTGTCGGCGGGGACGTCGTAGGCGTGCTCGGCGAACGCGTCGAGCAGCTCGGCCCCGTCGCCCTCCGCCGCGCACAGCTTGCTGAGCAGGTCGTCCGACTCCCTCTCCTGCGGCGACATGTTGCCCAGGTGCTGGTAGATCCAGTAGGCCCCGAGACCGGAGACCACCCGGCGCGGCCACCACGGGACCTTGGCCATCTGCTCGCGCCATGTGGCGGAGGTGTTGAAGTCGTCGCGCAGGTCGTGGTCGTCGAAGATCATCGCACTGGGCACCGTCGAGAGGACCCAGCGGATCTCCGGGTCGGTCCAGGCCTGCCGGTACAGCTCGGCGTACTCCTGGAAGTCGGCGATCTCGCCCACCGGCTCGCCGTCCCTGCGGTTCTTGATGAACTCCAGCATCTCGGAAGACGGCTCGTCGGCGTAGACCTGGTCGCCGAGCAGGAGCAGCAGGTCGGGCCACTCCTCCTCGGGGGTCTCCATCAGGGTGCAGCCGTAGGCGCGCAGGACGTCCACCCCGTGCGAGATGATGTGCATCGTGTCGTGCGGCACGCTGGTCCGGCAGGAGCCGAACATCACCCGTCTGGGCCCGTCGGGGCCGAGGAAGCGGATGCGGCTGGGCGGCTGGTCCGGCAGCGGCCACACGGTCTCCCCCGCGAGCCGGACCTCGTAGGCGCCTTCGGCGCCGACGTCCACGATCGCGTAGTGGTGGCCGTGCACGGTGAACGTCAGCGCCTGCGAACGCGTCTGGCCGACCTCCACCGTCACCTCGCACGGCTCGCTGGTCTCCACCCACACCGACGCGCCGGTCTCATTCACATAACGCAGCAGCGGCCCGACCACAAGTTCCGGCACGTTCATCCCCTCAGCACTACAGAACGGCAGGCGTCCAGGCGGGAGCCTGCCATATTGGCGCGTTGCCCTCACCGTGCCCAACCGGTCTGATCAATAACAGCAGGTCGGCCGCAAGTGAGGAAACGCACAAAATTCGGCCATAAGAACACAATACGACCAGGTTGGCGGGTAAAAACCGCACAACTAGTGTGATCATCACAAACAGCCCTGAGCAGAGCAATGGCGCTCCGCTCACCGTATGGAGGCTCTCCTTCATGACCGTTATGGTGCCGTCAATGACGCCGGCAGCCGCCACCCTCGCCAGCCCGGGCCGTCAGGCCCTCGACTCCGCGCTGCTCCAGCTCGACCAGGCAGCCGACCGGCTCCATCTGGACGACGGCCTGCGCACGATGCTGGCCACCCCCCGCCGCTCGCTCACCGTCTCGGTGCCCGTCCGCCGCGAGGACGGCCGGATGGACGTGGTGCAGGGCTTCCGGGTCCAGCACAACACGACCCGCGGCCCCGCCAAGGGCGGCATCCGCTTCCATCCCTCCACCGACATCCATGAGGTCACCGCGCTGGCCATGTGGATGACCTGGAAGTGCGCGCTGGTCGGCATCCCGTACGGCGGCGCCAAGGGCGGCGTGTCGGTGGACCCGGCCTCGCTGACCACGCGGGAGCTCGAACGGGTCACCCGCCGCTACGTCAACGAGATCCTGCCGATCATCGGCCCGGACAAGGACATCCCCGCCCCGGACGTCGGCACCGACGAGCAGACCATGGCCTGGATCATGGACACCTACTCGGTGAACGCGGGCTACCCCGTGCCCGGCGTGGTGACCGGCAAGCCGACGACCCTCGGCGGCTCCCTGGGCCGGGCCGGAGCCACCTCCCGCGGCGTGCGGATCGCCACGCTCAAGGCCATGTCGGGCTCTCCCGAGGGCCGCACCGTCGCGGTCCAGGGCTTCGGCAAGGTCGGCGCGCCGGCCGCGCGCTACCTCGCCGACGCCGGCTGCCGCGTGGTCGGGGTCTCCGACGCCACCGGCGCGGTGGTCAACCACTCCGGCCTGGACGTGGAGGACCTGCGGGCGTGGGTGGAGGAGACGGGCGGCGTGTACGGCTACCGCCACGCCGACGCCCTGTCCCACGAGGACCTGCTGGAACTCGACGTGGACGTGCTCGTCCCCGCCGCACTGGAGGGCGCGATCACCGCGGAGAACGCGTCCAGGATCAGGGCCCGCCTGATCGTGGAGGGCGCCAACGGCCCCACCACCCCGGAGGCGGACCGGATCCTGGCCGACGCCGGGATCACCGTGGTGCCGGACATCCTGGCCAACGCGGGCGGCGTGATCGTCTCCTACCTCGAGTGGGTGCAGAACCTGCAGGCCTGCTCCTGGAGCGCGAACGAGGTCGACACCAGGCTCCGCGACCTCATGGAGGAAGCCTTCGACGCGGTCGCGGCGATGTCCGCCGAACGCGGGCTCAGCCTGCGCCAGGCCGCCCACGTCATCGGCGTGGGCAGGGTCGCCGACGCCCACCGGATGCGGGGCCTCTACCCCTGACGGAGAAGGCCCGGCCTCCGTCCGGAGACCGGGCCGCCACCGTGTGTCCCGCACGCCGCGGACGCGGGAAGCGCCGCGGCCGGGCACGGGACCGCTCAGATCCGCTCAACCGGCCGGACGTGCAACGGACCGGCAGGGCCGCCCCCGGCCGGGCGGGGTCACGAACGGACGGGACCGTTCAGGTGCCGCTCAAGGGGCCGGGAGGGCTCGTCCAGGGCTCTGACCAGCCCTTCCAGGTCGCGCATGAGCTGCTCGGTGCGCTCGGTGCCGTAGGCGGCCTCGATCAGCCGGTGGTGACCGGCCACCCCGCCCTCCACCCGGGCGAGCAGTTCGGCGCCGCGGTCGGCGAGGAAGACGGCGACCTTGCGGCGGTCGGCCGGATCGTGTCCCCGGTAGACGAGCGAGCGGTCGATGAGCCGGTCGATCGCCTTGGTCAGCGTCGGGTGCGGCATCAGCACGGCGTCGGCCAGGTCACCCATCGAGTGGCCCCGGCCGTCGGCCAGGGCACGGAGGATGCGCCACTGCTCGACCGTGACGTCCTCGGCGGTCACCGCCGCGGCGAGGCCGCGGTTGACACTGCGCTCGGCTCGGCTGAGCAGGTAGGCGAGCGAGGATCCCAGTCCGGTCGTCACCATGTGAAGCTCCCGTCTGTATCCCGGCTAAGTAACGGGCCTGCCAAGACCCTCCTTTTAGGAGGATACTCGTCGACGTGGCAGAAGCCATCACACCGGTCATAGAACCTCTGGAAGCCGAGCTCATCCGAAGCGGCGCCCTGCGCGTCGGGCTTGTGGTGCCGGTTTCCGGAGTTCTCGGCCTGGTGGGGCCGTGCGCGATCAACTGTGCCATTCTCGCGGCCGACGAGGTCAACCTCGCGGGCGGGGTGCTCGGCAGGCCGGTCGAGCTGGTCCTGATCGACGGCGGGAGACCCGCGGCGCAGGTGGCCGCCGAGGTCGGCGACCTGGCGGGCAGCGGCGCGATCGACGCGGTGGTCGGCACCCACGGCAGCGACGTGCGGATCGCGGTGGTCCGCGCCCTGGCCGGGCGGGTGCCGTTCGTCTACGCCCCGCCGTACGAGGGGGGCGGCCACTCACCCGGGGTCTACTTCCTGGGCGAGACTCCCGGCCGCCAGCTCAGGCCCGGGCTCGACTGGCTGATCGACCGGCGCCGTGCCCGCAGATGGTTCCTGCTCGGCAACGACTACGTCTGGCCGCACCTGGTCCACGACGCGGCCCGCCGCCATCTCACCGCCCGCAACGTCACGATCGTCGGCGAGCGGTTCGTGCCGTACGGCGTGCGCGACTTCGCCCCGCTCCTGGAGCGGCTGGCCGCCAGCAGGCCCGACGCCGTGCTGCTCAGCCTGATCGGCAGTGACCTGGTCACCTTCAACCGGGCCTTCAGCGCGGCGGGGCTGTCGTGGCCGCGCCTCTGCGGGGCGCTGGAGGAGCACGGCCTGCTCGGCATCGGCGGCGACGCGACCGGTGAGCTCTACGGGGCGATGGGCTATTTCGCGAGCCTGGTCACCGACGACAGCCTGAGCCTGGGCGAGCGCTACATCCGCCGGTTCGGCGCCGGTGCGCCGCTGCTCAACGGGCACGGGCAGGGGTGCTACGAGGCGGTGCTGATGCTCGCCGCGCTCGGCTCGCGCGCCGGGACGCTCGCCGTGCCCGCGGTGGACGCGATCGCCGACGGCACCTCCATCGTCACCGCACGGGGACGGCTGACGCTTCAGGACCGGGGAGTACGGAGGCGCGCGCACATCGGCCGGGCAGACGGCCTTGACTTCGACATCGTCCACTAGAAGCTTCCGTCTGAAATCTTTTCATTTTCAAGGAAAAGTCCTATCGTTACGGCTGCACCCATCTTCTAGGAGCCGTCCATGACCACTGAGCCCTCCCTGGAGCAATTCGGCTACCAGCAGGAACTCCGAAGGTCCCTGAGCTTCACCGACCTGCTCGTCTACGGCCTGATCTTCATGGTCCCGATCGCGCCGTTCGGCATCTTCGGCGGGGTCTTCCAGGCCTCCGGCGGCATGGTCGCGCTCGCCTACGTCATCGGCATGGTCGCCATGGCCTTCACCGCGCTGTCCTACGCGCAGATGGCCAAGGCCTTCCCGATGGCCGGCTCGGTCTACACCTACGCGGGCCGGGGCATCACCGGCACCGTCGGCTTCCTGGCCGGATGGGTGATCCTGCTCGACTACGTGCTGGTGCCGGCACTGCTCTACCTCATCGCGAGCGCGGCGATGGCCTCGTTCCTGCCCGTCATCCCGATCTGGGGATGGCTGATCGTGTTCGTGATCCTCAACACGGTCGTCAACTACGCGGGCATCCAGATGACCGCGCGGATCACCAAGATCATGCTGATCGGTGAGCTCATCGTGCTGGCGATCTTCCTCATCATCGGCCTGGGCGCGCTGGCCATGGGCAAGGCGCAGGCGGGCGCGCTGACCCCGCTGTTCGACGCCGAGACGTTCTCCTGGCCGCTGGTCTTCGGCGCGGTCTCCGTCGCGGTGCTGTCCTTCCTCGGCTTCGACGGCATCTCCATGCTGGCCGAGGAGAGCAAGGCCGACAGCCGCAAGATCGGCAAGTCGATGGTCGCGGCGCTGGGCCTGGCGGGCGCGCTGTTCATCGTGCAGACCTGGGTGGGCGCGCTGCTCACCCCCAACCGGGCCGAGCTGCTGACCAAGGGCGACCCCGCGGGCACCGCGTTCTACGACATGGCCGAGTTCGCCGGAGGCCACTGGCTCAGCGTGCTGACCGCCGTCGCCACCGCCATCGCCTGGGGCTTCGCCAACTCCCTGGTCGCCCAGGCCGCCACCTCGCGCCTGCTGTACGCCATGGCCCGCGACCGCCAGCTCCCCGCCTTCCTGGCCAAGGTCCACCCCAGGCACAAGGTGCCGGTCAACGCCACCCTGCTGGTGGCCGCCGTCTCCCTGGCCGTCGGGCTCTACCTGACGACCCGCGAGGACGGCATCCCGCTGATCAGCAGCCTGGTCAACTTCGGCGCGATGAGCGCCTTCCTCGCGCTGCACATCTCGGTGGTCGTCCACTACGTCATACGGAACGGCAGCCGCGACTGGTGGCGGCACCTGATCGCTCCCGTGATCGGCTTCGCGATCCTGATCTACGTGGTGATCAACGCCAACATCGCGGCCCAGGTCCTGGGGCTCATCTGGCTCGGCATCGGCGTGCTCGTGCTCGCCACCTTCTACGCCTACGGCCGCCGCCCCCTGCTGGCCGCCCTCGGCGGCGAGACCTCGGAGAAGTCCACCCGGTCCCGGCGCCGGTAGCGACCGCGTCCCGGCGCCCCCGGGACATGCCACCCCCCGCCCAATCCATTCGATCACGCGAGGACAGAGCACATGTTCGAAATCTTCCTTGAGGTGGAGGAGGGGTTCACCTCGGCCCTCCTCAACTCGGTAACGAGCCTCGGCCGGGCGGGTGCGCGGTGAACGTCGTCTCCTACAGGCCGGCTCCCGAGGAGCTGAGCTACACCTTCGGCGGGCGCCCCGCCATCGGCAGGATCAGGCCCGGCACGATCGTCGAGATGTACACCGAGGACTGCTTCGGCGGCCGGGTGCGCTCGGTCGAGGACCTGCCGTCGAGCGTCTGCGACTTCCCCTACCTGAACCCGGTCACCGGCCCCTTCCACGTCGAGGGGGCCGAGCCCGGCGACACGCTCGCGCTGCACTTCGTCTCCATCGAGCCCGCCAGGGACTGGGCGGTGTCCGCCACGTTCCCGCACTTCGGGGCGTTGACCGGCACGCACGCCACCGCCATGCTCACCCCTCCGCTGGAGGAGGTCGTGTGGCGCTACGACATCGACGTGGAAAAGGGCGTGGCCCGCTACCACGCCCGCAAGGGCGACTTCACGGTGGAGCTCCCGCTGGACCCGATGCACGGCACGGTCGGCGTCGCGCCGGGAGCCTCCGAGGCCCGGGTGACCATCACCCCGGACGCCCACGGCGGCAACATGGACACCCCCGAGCTGCGCGCCGGGGTGACCGTCTACCTCGGGGTCAACGTCGAGGGCGGGCTGTTCGCCGTGGGTGACGGGCACGCCCGCCAGGGACACGGCGAGGTGTGCGGCACGGCCGTCGAGGCGGCGATGAACACCGTCGTCGCGGTAGAGCTGATCAAGGGCGTGAGCACCCCGTGGCCGCGCCTGGAGGACGACGACCATCTGATGTCGACCGGCTCGGCCCGCCCGCTGGAGGACGCCTTCCGGATCAGCCAGCACGACCTGGTCACCTGGGCCGCCGACCTCACCGGTCTGGACGTCCTGGACGCCTACCAGCTGGTCAGCCAGATCGGCGAGGCGCCGGTCGGCAACGTCTGCGACACCAACTACACGATGCTCGCCAAGGTTCCCAAGTCCTATCTGGGCGTGTCCGGCGTCTACGAGTCGGCCCACGAGCGGCTGCGCGCCCTGGGCCGGCGGTATCTGGACCAGCGCTGACGCCGGCGCCCCCACGGTGGAGAAGCGTCCTGCGTCGCCGTACCGCCGGGGTGCGACGGCGCGGGACTCCCCCTGTCCCGGGGCGGTGAGGTCACCGCTCCGGCGGAGAGACCTCCGCCGGGACGGAGCGGTCGCCTCTCGGGCGGAGGTCACCGCCCGGAAGGGAGCCCCCGCCCGGGCGGGGCGGTCGCCTCGCAGGCGGAGGTCACCTCAGACGGGGAGGTCGTCGCCGGCATGCCGGGGATCAGGGGCCGGTGTGGCGGCGGCGACGATGTCCTCGCAGATCGCGTGAGTGGCCAGGGCGTCCTCCGCGTCGACCGGGACGCCGGAGCGGACCGCGTCCAGGAACTCCAGACAGACCTGCTCGATGCCGCGCTGGCGGGAGACCGGCGTCCAGTCACCCCGCCGGGTCAGCGTCTCCGGCCCGGCGTAGTCGATCACCTCGGCGAGGTTGACCACCCGGCGCTTGACGTCCTCCCCCATGACCTCCACGGTCTCCTCGGCCGCCCCGCCCACCCGGTTCATGATCCCGAATGCGGTGAAGCCGTCGCCGGACAGCTCCAGCGTCACGTGCTCCAGCAGGCCGTCCCTGACCCTGGTCCGGATCCCGGTGTGCTCGACCTTCCCGGGCACCAGGAACCTGAGCGTGTCGACGACGTGGACGAAGTCGTCGAAGACCGCGGTCCGCGGATCCTCCGGCAGCCCCCTGCGGTTCTTCTGCATCACCACCAGGTGGCGCGGCAGATCCAGCAGGGCCGCGTAGGAGGGCGCCCGGCGGCGGTTGAAACCGACGAGCAGCGACCGCTCCGTCTCGCGTGCCAGCCGTACCAGACGCTCGGATTCGGCCAGGGTGTAGGCGATCGGCTTGTCCAGGTAGACGTGGACGCCCGCCCGGAGCAGCGGCTCGACGATCTTCACGTGGGCGCTCGTGGCGGCGTGTACGAAGGCCGCCTCGATCCCCGCGTCGAGCACCTCGTCCACCGAGGTGAAGCGGCGCTCGATCCGGTGGGCGTCGCCCAGGCGGTCGAGCGTGGCGCGGTTGCGGGTGCACAGGTGGAGGTCGAGGCCGGGCAGCGCGGAGAGGACGGGCAGGTATGCCTTCTCCGCGATGTCCCCGAGGCCGATCATGGCGGTCTTCATGTTCAGAGCGTACGGCTTACGCGGCCGTGGCCAGGCGGTCACGCCACCACGCGAGTGTCGCGGCCAGCGCCTCGTCCATCGAGGTCGGGGCCATGCCGAAGGTCGACTGGAAGTCGGTGGAGTCGATGACGAAGGGGCTGACGAACTGGTAGCGGACGTGCTCCAGCTCACCGAGCATGGGCGAGACGGTGCCCGCCGCCCGGATGAGCCAGTGCGGCATGACCTTGACCCCGGGGTCGGGGACGCCGGCGAGCGCGCACAGCCGCTCGGCGACCTCGCGGGCCGACATGGCGGGGGCGGTCGGGACGTGCCAGGCCCGGCCCCAGGACCGGTCGTCGGTGGCGGCCGTCACCAGGGCTCGGGCAACGTCGGGCACGTAGGTCCAGCTGTGCGGCTGGGCCGGGTCTCCGGCGAAACGGACGGGCTTGCCCGCCAGGAGGCGGGGGACGAACCGGTCCCCCAGGTGTGACTGGTCGAGGCAGCCGGGGCCGAAGTAGTCCGACCCCCGCACCTCGGTCACCCGGATCCGCCCGGCCTCGTGCGCGGCCAGGGCGTCCTGCCACATCCGGACCCGTACCCCCGCCTTCTCGCTGGTCGGCCGGAGCGGGTCGCTCTCCCGCATCGGCCCGCTGGGGGGACCGTAGACGTAGAGGTTGCCGAGGATGACGTATCCGGCGCCGGTGGCTTCGGCGGTCGCCAGCAGCGAGTCCGCGATCGGCGGCCAGTCCTGCATCCAGCGGTGGTAGAGCGGGTTGACGCAGTTGTAGATCGCGTCGGCGCCCCTGGTGAGGCGGATCAGCGCCGCACTGTCGGAGGCGTCCGCCGCCACCTTCTCGACGCCGGCGGGGCCGGAGCCGGACCGGCTGACGAGGACGATCTCATGGCCCTGCCCGGCGAGGAGCGTGGCGACCTGCGAGCCGACCTGACCGGCTCCGACGATGACGTGCTTGCCCATGGTCATTCTTCCTTTCACTGGTTTCGAGAATCTGCCGGCCGCGCCGGGATCACTGGTTCCAGACGAGCCGCAGGACGGCGTTGACGACGTAGACGGCGGCGAAGACGAGGCCCGGGGCCAGCCGGCCGGCCATGACCAGCGCCATGGCGCCGCCGCCGAACCAGAGGACCTCCAGCAGGACCCGGGCCGCCCCGGTGAGCGGGATCGTGGCGCCGTTGGCCGCGCCGAAGACCGCCCACACGGCGATGAACAGCGCGGGCCCGCCGAGTCCGAGGAGCAGCTTCACCAGCAGGTTCTGGCCGACGACGAAGCCCCAGTAGCCGACCGAGGCAAGAACGCCCAGCTCCAGCAGGAACATGACGAGGAGGTTGGTGTTCTTGGCGAGGGACAGCATCAGGGGGCTCCTTGCAGAGTGGCGTTCCGTTCTGAGAGCAATGCTCTCTCGAAAGAGCATGGCTCGTCAAGAGCAGTGCTCTCTTTTATTTTCGGTGCTCTGATATGGTTCGGGACATGAGTTCAAGCCGCACAGCACGGGAACGGGTCCGAGCCGAGCTGACCCGCGAGATCACCGACATCGCCCGCAGGCACCTGGCCACCGAGGGGGCGGGCGGCCTCTCCCTGCGCGCGGTCGCCCGCGAGATGGGAATGGTCTCCTCGGCGATCTACCGCTACTTCCCCTCCCGGGACGACCTGCTCACCGCCCTGATCATCGACGGCTACAACGCCGTCGGCGAGGCCGTGGAGAACGCCGACGCCGCCTGTCCGCCCGAGGACCACACCGGCCGGTGGCTGGCGGTCTGCCACGCCGTACGGGACTGGGCGCTGGCCCATCCGCACGAATACGCCCTGCTGTACGGCTCGCCCGTGCCCGGCTACCAGGCGCCGCAGGACACCGTCGCCGCGGCGGTCCGCGACACCGTCGTCTACGGCCGGATCGTCTCCGACGCCTACCTGGCCGGAGCCCTGAACCCTCCGGCCGTCTGCCCGCCCGTACCGGCCCCGTTCAGCGAGGACGCCGCACGCGTGCGCGCGATCATCCCCGACGTCCCCGACGACGTGATCGTCCGCGGCCTGATCGCCTGGACGGGCCTGTTCGGCTGGCTCAGCTTCGAACTGTTCGGCCAGTTCAACAACACGATCCTCGACACCGGCACGGCCTTCGACCACTCCATGCGCTGCCAGGCCGCCTTCCTCGGCCTGCCCGCCTGACCCTCCGCAAGCGGCTCCGGCGCGGAGGCCGGCGTATGCCACAATCCCCCCATGCTGAACATCGGGACGATCGTGCTGGGCGCGGCCGACGTACGGCGGGCGGCCGACTTCTGGAGTCGGGCACTGGGCTACGTCCCCCGCGAGAGCGAGACGAAGGACGACTGGATCGTGCTGGAGCCGGCCGACGGCCCAGGCCCCGCGCTGGCACTGGACCTCAGCGACGTACCCGTGCAGGAGCACCCGCGCGTCCACCTCGACCTCTACGCCGAAGACCAGGCCGGTGAGGTCGAGCGGCTGGTGTCCCTCGGCGCCGAACGGGTCGACTGGGACCTCTATCCGGACGACCCCGACTTCGTCGTCCTCGCCGACACCGAGGGCAACCGCTTCTGCGTCATCGACCTCAACCACGGCTGAGCCCCGCGCCCGGTCCGCCGGAGGGGGCAGGCCGGCTCAAGGTCGGACAGGGCAGGAGTCAGGGTCACGACTTCGACAGGATCGGTAACGATGCCGCTTTCGGCGTGATAAATGAGAGTTAGCGGGCTCTCGACGAGCCACACCCCCGCAGGCGAGAGGCGCTCCCGAGTTCATGGCGGACAGTCCCATTCACGGCGAAGGTGTAACGGTCCACAACCTCTTCAAGAAGAACTCCTTCGCACTGGACTACTACCAGCGGGAGTACACCTGGACCCGTGACGAGGTCCGCACGCTGATCGACGACCTGAGCAACCGGTTCCTGAGCCAGTGGAACCCCCTGCACGAACGCGACGAGGTCAACGGCTACGCCCCCTACTTCCTCGGCCCCTACGTCTACCACGAGAGCGACGGCCGCACCTTCCTCGTCGACGGCCAGCAGCGCGTCACCACGCTCCACCTCCTGCTGATCTACCTCCGGCAGCTGCTGATCGACCAGGAGAAGTGGATCTACGCCGATGAGCTGGAGGGGCTCACGTACACGGCCCGGCACGGCAGGCGGAGCTTCAAGGTCGGCAGCTCCGAGGAGCTGGCCCGCGCCCAGCTTCTCAACTCCCTGGTCACCGACTGGAACGATCTCAAGGGTTTCGCGCTGCCCGACGACGCCCATGTCTCGGTGCGGAATCTCCACGACCGGAGCAGGGAGATCGACGGCGACTTCCCCGAGGTGTTGCGCGGCGAGGCCCTGGTGCCCTTCGTCCGGTGGCTGCTCGACCGCGTGTGCCTGGTCGGCATCCAGGCCCTCGACCAGGAGAACGGACGCGAGATCTTCGTGTCCATGAACGACCGGGGGCTCCGGCTGAGCCACGTCGACCTGCTGAAAGGCCACCTGTTCCGGCGGGTCGACCCGCAGACGCGCGAGGAACTGGGCAGGTCGTGGGCCGACATGCTGGCCCGTCTCACCTCCGCCGAGACGGACTCTCCCGAGGCCAGCACGCCCAGCGCCTACGTCCGCTCCTTCCTCCTGGCGCAGTACGCGCACTTCGACGAGACGTCGACCGACGCCGCCGAGATCGGGCGGGTCGTTCACGAGTGGATCCTGCGCAACGAGATCCAACTGGGGATCGACCGGCCGGCCGGCGCGCGGGAGTTCATCAGGAAGCTCACGGACGTGTCCGAGCGCTACCGCGTCCTGCTCCGGGCCTGCCGGGAGTTCAGGCCCGAGCTCGCCGCCGTCTTCTTCAACGGCTACAACGGCCTCGACAACCAGTTCACTCTCCTGCTCTCCGTCGTCTCCCCCGAGGACACCGACCAGACCTTCGCCGAGAAGTGCTCGATGGCCGCGGCGTTCCTCGACCTCGTCCACGTACGGCGGTGCGTCAACAACCTGCCCGTGCAGCGCCGCGACCTTGACGAGATCATCCACCGGCTGATCCCGGTCCTGCGGATCTGCCGGACGGCCGAGGAGGTCGCCACCGTCCTCGGACGGGAGGCCTCCCTGCTGGAGCACGACTTCCGCGAGATCGCCTCCTTCGGTCTCCGGGCGAACAACCGCCGCCTGGTCCGCTACCTGCTCTCGCGCATGACCGCTCACGTCCAGCGCGCGTGCGAGGGGGGAGAGCACGAGTACGAGTTTCTCCGGGGCCCCCGCGACTACGAGATCGAGCACATCTGGGCCAACCGTTTCGAGCGGCACACCGACGCCGTCAGGACCCCCGCGGAGTTCGACCTCTGGCGCAACCGCCTCGGCGCCCTGCTGCTCCTGCCCAAGTCCGTCAACGCGAGCTTCCGGGACGACCCCTACGGGCAGAAGCTCGAGCACTACTACGCCGAGAACCGGCTCGCGGCCTCCCTGCACCCCAAGAGCCGCCTGCGCAACACCCCGTTCACCCACTACCTCAGAGCCTCCGGCCTCGACCTGGCGTTCCGCCCCTGCCCGGAGTTCGGCGTCCAGGAGATCGAGCAGCGGCAGGGCCTCTACCGCCTCCTCTGCGAGGAGGTCTGGAGCCCGGCCAGGCTCGGCTTCCGGCTGCCGAAGATCACTGTCGTGGTCCCCGAGCCGACCGCGTCCCGGCGCCGTTCCACGCGCTACGGCGTCGAGCTTCTCGACCTGATCAAGAACGGCCTGATGAAACCGGACACCAAGATCTTCCGAACGGTCAGAGGCGTGGTCCACTTCGCCACCGTCGAGGCGGACGGAGCGATCAGGCTGGAGACGGGCCAGGCCTTCCACTCCCTGTCCGCCGCCGGAGCCGCGGTCGCCGGGACGAAGGCGTGTGCGGGCTGGGACGTCTGGCGGATCGAACGCGACGGCGTCGCGGTCGCGCTGAAGCGTCTGCGTGACGAGGTCATCAACCGCAGAGCCGCTGACGCCGGTCTCCAGGACCCGGCTGCCGGCGGGTAGGGCGCAGCGCGCGGTGCTGCCCCGCGGGGGCCCGCCGCGCTCAGGGCTGGCGGACGCCCAGCCGGCCTTCGAGCAGGAGCAGCAGCTCTCCGAGCAGGCCCGCCAGCTCTCCCTGCCGCTCCGGGGCCATGGCCTCCAGCAGCGCCCCCTCGTAACCGAGCTGTTCCGGGAGCAGCCGGTCGATGAGCAGGCGGCCCTGCTCGGTGAGCGCCAGGTGGGAGACCCGCCGGTCCCGGTCGTCGGGGCGGCGGCTCACCAGCTCGCGCTCCTCCAGGAACCGGACCCGCTTGGTGACGGCGGCCCCGGAGGCGAAGGTCTCCTTCGCGATCTGGCTGGGGGTCAGCTCCCGGTCCAGCCGTCTCAGTGTGCCGAGGATGTCGAACTCGGGCCGGGTCAGGCCATGCTCGCGCAGCGGCGCGTCGGCGGCCTGCTGGAGCAGGAGGACGCAGCGGTTGAGGCGGCCGATCACCGCGATCGGCGTGATGTCCAGCTCCGGATGAATCCGCTCCCACTGACGCATCACCTGCGCGACGATGTCCTCCACGCCCCCGCTTCCCCTAACTGATCATGAGCCCGGAGCCGACTCTATCCCGGCCGGATCCCGGACGGGCCCGGCCAGCCTGGCGAGCGTCCGGTGCCCCTGCTGCTCGGCCCGGGCTATCCGCTCCTCCGGCAGCGCCCGCTGCCACCACTCCCCGGCGGCGACCTCGGTGGCCTCGCGCAGTTCCACCAGGGCGGTGACGAGCAGGCCGCGGGCCCGGGACCGGTCACCCGCTCCGGGGGAAGCGGACTCCAGCAGGCGTTCCGCGGCGGCCCGGGTGGCGGCCACACACCGGAGCGCGTCATCGATCCGGCCCGCGGTGCGGCGGTTGGTCACCAGCAGGCAGCTGAGCAGCCCCGCGGCGACGCCCACGCAGGTGTCCAGCCAGCGGTCGGCGATCAGCGACCCGGCGGGCTGGTAGCCGGGGAACTCGGTCAGCAGCAGGGCCATCGGGGTCACGCAGACGGTGCCGAGCCAGTAGTTGCGGGTGATCAGCGCCTCGGTGACGAACTGCAGGAGCAGCACGAGCAGCACCAGCGCGAGCTGCCCGGCCCGGCTGACCGGCAGCAGCGCCGTGAACAGCAGGAGGCCGGCGAAGCTGCCGAGCCCGCGTTGCAGCGCCCGGTGCCAGGACAGCACGGCGTTGGCCTGGAAGACGGAGGCGGCCGTCACGATCGCCCAGTAGGGGTGACCGACCCCGGCCGCCATCGATATCACTCCGGCGAGAGCGGACCCGACGGCGACGCGGATCCCGACCGGGAACAGTGGGGAGGCCGGGTGAAACGCCCGCAGCAGGCGCGGCCGGCCGCGGCGCGCGGCCCGTTCCACCGCTATGCCCGTCAGCTCGGCGGCTTCGGCGTCGGTGAGGCCCGTCTCGGGCAGCGGCCGGTTCCGGCGCAGGTCCCCGGCCCAGGCCGCGAGCCGGTCGGCGTCGGCGGCCCAGGCGGCGAGCCGGTCGGCGTCGGCGGCGGATCCCATCGCGAGGGACTCCTCGGCGTGCGCCAGGAGGCGCTCCAGCGCGCCTCGCCCCGGCCCCGCGGGGGCGAGAAGGAGGGTGTGCCAGGCGGCGTTCACCGCGGCGGCGGCGTCGTGGCGGGCCCGGGACACGGTGGCGTCCTCCGCCGGAACCCCCGCGGCCGCCGGAACCCCCGCGATCACCGCCGGGTTCCCCGCGGCCTCCACCGGGCCCTCCGCCGTCGCCGGAACCCTCGCGGCTGCCGCCAGGGCACGGACGGCCGCCTCCAGGGCGCGGGCGACGGCGATGCGCTGGGGGCCGTCGGGGCGGACGGTCCCGGGGGCCATGCAGACCAGCCAGGCCAGGGCCGCGCCCGCCGTCGCGAGCACCAGGTGGAAGGGCACCTCGCTGAGCCGCTGGGGCATGAAGGCGCACGTCGCGGCCATGAAGGTGAAGATCACATTTCCCGGCGGGCCGATCCGGGCTGCGTCGCACACCACCTTGTGCAGGGCGGCCAGCACCGCGGCCACGACGATCAGGACGGTGGTGGATCGGGTGAGGCCGGCCGCGGTCAGCGCCACCCCCACGCTCGCGATCATGCCCAGCGCCACCCGGAGCAGGGTGCGCGCCCGGGCCGCGTACGGCAGGCCGTGCGCGTACAGGGCGCACATCGCCCCGGCGGAGGTGTAGACCGCCAGGTCCAGACGGCCCAGCGCGAGGAGGATCAGATCGGGGATCGCCAGGGCGATGACCGCGCTGAGCGCGTTCTTGTGCCAGATGTCGCCGAACCGCCGGAGCCGGAACGCCCCTTTCAGCGGCAGCCCCCCTCGCATGCGCGCACGCGTGCCCTGTCGCTCGTCCGTGACCCCCATGAAATAAGCTTACCTGGTGTTTTATCTGTAAAATATAGGGATCGCGACTGCGGCCCCCGGAGCCGGGATGATCAGGCGAGGTGCAGGCCGACGTCGACGTTGCCCAGCAGCGCCCTGGAGTACGGGCAGTGCTCGTGCGCCCGCTCGGCGATGTGACCGGCGAGCCGCGGTTCCACCTCCGGCAGGTGCACCGTCACATCGACGCCGATCACGTAGTCGTCACGCCTTCCGCGTTTGCGCAGCTCCACCGTCGTGTCGACGCTGGCGCCGGTGGTGTCCACGCCCTCCTGGCCGGCGACCAGCGTGAGGGAGCTGTGGAAGCAGGCCGCGTACGCCGCGGCCATGAGCTGCTCGGGATTGGACGCGCCGCCGGGGCCGCCGAGCTGCTCCGGGGCCCGCATCTCAAGGTCGAGGAGGCCGTCGTCCGTCCTCACCCGCCCACTCCTGCCCCCCGTCGAGGAGGCCCGCGCCGTGTAGAGGGTGTCATAGCCCGCCTCACCGCCGCCGATGACCCCGGTGAGCTCGGCTTCGACGCCGGGCCCCGAGTAGTCCGAGGCCATCGGCCGGTACGGCCTGCCGGTCGCCCCGGTCCCCGGCTGCTCCCGTCCGGATCGTCCGTCGTGGCTCATAGCTCCGTCCCCCGATTCCCCACCCGAGACGGTCCGGGCGCCCGCCGTACTCGCTCCCCCATGCCCGGACCTGCGTGAACTGGCCGAAACGCTGATTACCTACCCCGTGGACGAGGGGCGACACGGCACCCCTCCCCGAGGGGACACCGCCGGCGGCGCGCGCTCGTGAACGGTGGGACGACCTCACGCGCCGGCGGTCCTCAGCGTGATGGCCCGGCTGACGGCGGCCTGCTCGTCGGCGGGGAGGCGGCGTTCCGCGTGCAGCATCCGCAGGGCGGTGGTGATCCGCTCACCGTCATCGGCCGTGCCGAGGTCCCCCATGTAAGCGGGCAGGAGCAGGCTGAGCGCCTTGAGGTCGGCGCGGGCGCACAGCTTTCCGAGGATCTCCAGGACCGGGTCGGCGGTGTCTCCGGCGGTGGCGGCGCGGGTGGATCGGAGTCCCTCGGCGACGCAGTGACGGAGCCAGTCACCGTACTGGCCCGCGGGGAGGTCGTCGACGCGCCGGGCGGCCTGCAGGAAGTGCTCGCGGGCCTGGTCGACCTGGCCGAGCTCCAGGTGGGACCTGCCCATGTTGCCGTGGAGTGAGGCGTAGAAGCCACGGACGCGCTCGTCGCCGACCCGGTCGGCGCGGTCCAGGCATTCCTGGTTCCAGTGCAGGGTCTCCTCCGGGGTGGGCTGGTGCCGAGCCAGGTAGTGCGCGGCGATACACGCCTCGTAGTCGTCCTGCGCGGCTTTCCACGCCTGCAGGAACAGATCACGCGCTTCGTCGGCCCGGCCTTGGCCCTCGGCCTGCATGCCCTGCGTGCACAGCCGTACGACGGGGTTACTCGGATCCATGATCATCCTAGGGAGAGAGGGGCCACGGGCATCACCAGCGTGGTGAAGCTGCCCTGGTCGGCGGAGCGGACGATGACGGGGTGGGTCGCGGTGGAGACCTCCAGCAGGACGTCCGGCCCGACGCCGGCCTCCAGGGCGGGGATCAGCGTGGCGGGATCGAAGGCGATCCGCAGCGGAGGCCCCGAGCAGATCGCCCCCAGCCGGACCGGGCCGGGGGCATCGGAGGCGGTGGAGACGGTTCCGTCCGCCGCCGCGCCGGTGCCGGCGGGGTCGGGTCCGCCCGTACCGGCACAGACAGCGGCCCCGTCCGCAGCCGCGCCGCCGGGAGTGGCGGGGTCGGGTCCGCCCGTACCGGCACGGGCGGCGGGCCCGTCTCCGGCCGTGGCGATCGTGACGGCGAGTCCGTCCCCGGCCGTGGCGACGGTGACGTACGAGGTGTCCCCCCGGCTGAGGAGGGCGTCCCGGAGCGCGAGGCGGTCGACGATCATCCGGTGCTCGGGCGGGCCGAGGGCCGACAGGGCCTCGCGGTAGGACGGGAAACGGTCCTCGAAGAGTGTCAGGACGCGGCACTCCCCGGCGCCCCGCAGCCGGGCCGCTCCCCCGTCGACCTCGACAGTGACCTCGGCGTTCCGCGCCGCCCACGGCCCGATCTCCACCAGGTCCGCCGCCCTGACCAGGATCTGGCAGGGATCCCCGTGCATGGCCGCCGGGTGCAGGACACGGATCGACAGACGGTAGCGGTCGGTGGCCACCAGCCTGACCTCGCCGTCGCCGAGCTCGACCAGGACACAGCCGAGCACGGGGAAGTCCTCGTCCGAGGCCGTGGCCGGCACGACCTGGCGGATGGCGCTCGCCAGCTCCGCGCCCCCGACCCTGGCCTCGGCATGGGTACCGGTCACCGGGAGGGACCGCAGGATCTCCTCGATCGCCGAGCGTCCTCTCTCGGTCTTGTCGAGCATCCTGCGCAGGTGCGCCTGCAGCACCCGCTGCGCCTGTTCCCGCGGGCCGTCGAGGACCACCGCGACGTCGGGCAGCGGCACATCGGCCTCCCGCAGTTCGCGCAGGAGAACGGCGCGCCTCTCCTGTTCGGGCCGGTAGAAGCGGTAGCCGCTCGTGCCGTCGACGTGCGCCGGCGGCAGGACACCGCAGTCGTCGTAGAAACGCAGAGCGCTCGGTGCGAGGCCCACGCGACGCGCGAAGGCGCTGATGCTCAGCAATTGTGGTGCGTTGCCGTCCATGGGGCTGATTGTCGAGGTTCATCCGACTTGAAGGTCAAGCCCACCGGAGCCGGCCGGGTCCTTCCGCCGCGCCGAGGCCCGGATGACCCGGATGCGGACATGACTCGACCGCGCGTCCGCGGGTCACGCGGAGGGCGCGGTCGAATGGACGACGTGAGGCCTTGTGGGCGCTTGTCGGGCGCGTCGTCCCGGCAGGTCGTGCCGGGAACCGCGCGGGCCGTACCTAGCGGGTGGCGCGGTTGACGGCGGAGATGATCGCCTTCAGGGAGGCGGTGGTGGTGTTGGCGTCGACGCCGACGCCCCACAGGGTTTCGCCGCCGATCTCGCACTCGATGTAGGAGGCGGCCTTGGCGTCGGTCCCCGCGCTCATCGCGTGCTCGGCGTAGTCCAGGACGCGGACCCGGATGCCGATCCCGGCCAGCGCGTCGCAGAAGGCGGAGATGGGACCGTTGCCGACGCCTTCGATCTCGCGGATCTCACCGTCGACGCGCAGGTCGACGCTGATGGCGTCCTTATCGTCGCCCCTGGAGACGGTCCGGTGGGCCAGCAGGCCTAGGCGGCCCCACGGGCTGGTCGGGTTCGGCAGGTACTCGTCGGTGAAGACCTCGAACATCTGGGCCGGGTTCACCTCGCCGCCGAGGGCGTCGGTACGGGCCTGGACGACGCGGGAGAACTCGATCTGCAGGCGGCGCGGCAGGTCGAGCTGGTGGTCGGCCTTCATGATGTAGGCAACCCCGCCCTTGCCGGACTGGCTGTTGACCCGGATGACCGCCTCGTAGGTGCGGCCGATGTCCTTGGGGTCGATCGGCAGGTACGGCACCGCCCAGGTGAACTCCTCCACCGGGACGCCCGCGGCGGCGGCGTCGCGCTCCAGGTGCTCGAAGCCCTTCTTGATCGCGTCCTGGTGGGAGCCGGAGAAGGCGGTGTAGACCAGCTCGCCGCCCCACGGGTGACGCGGGTGGACGGGCAGCTGGTTGCAGTATTCGGTGACCCTGCGGACCTCGTCGATGTCGGACAGGTCGATCTCCGGGTCGACGCCCTGCGAGAACAGGTTCATGCCCAGCGTGACCAGGCACACGTTGCCGGTGCGCTCCCCGTTGCCGAACAGGCAGCCCTCGATTCGGTCGGCCCCGGCCATGTAGCCCAGCTCGGCGGCGGCCACGGCGGTGCCCCGGTCGTTGTGCGGGTGCAGGGAGAGGATGATCGAGTCGCGGTAGGCCAGGTTGCGGTGCATCCACTCGATCTGGTCGGCGTAGATGTTCGGCGTGGCCATCTCGACGGTGGCGGGCAGGTTGACGATGACCTTGCGGTCCGGGGTGGGCTGCCAGACCTCGTTGACGGCGTCGCAGACCTCCACGGCGTACTCCAGCTCGGTCCCGGTGAAGGACTCCGGAGAGTACTGGAAGTAGACGTCCACGTCGGAGGCGTCGGCCAGCTTCTTGCAGAGCTTGGCGCCCTCGACGGCGATGGCGGTGATGCCCTCGCGGTCCTGCCCGAAGACGACCCGGCGCTGCAGCGTGGAGGTGGAGTTGTACAGGTGGACGATGGCCGTCGCCGCGCCCTGGATGGACTCGAAGGTCCGCTCGATCAGCTCGGGCCGGGCCTGGGTCAGGACCTGGATCACCACGTCGTCGGGGATCAGGCCCTCTTCGATGATCTGCCGGACGAAGTCGAAGTCGGTCTGCGACGCGGCCGGGAAACCTACCTCGATCTCCTTGTAGCCCATCTTCACCAGCAGCTCGAACATCTTGAGCTTGCGGTGGGAGTCCATCGGGTCGATCAGCGCCTGGTTGCCGTCACGCAGGTCCACCGCGCACCACCGGGGGGCCCGGTCGATGACCTTGCCGGGCCAGGTGCGGTCGTCGAGCCGGACCGGGGCATAGGACTCGTAGCGCTTGAACGGCATGGGGCTGGGCTGCTGCTGCGGATACATGCAAGGGCTCCTCGACTGGAAAGACAATCGTGGCCGACGCGCATGGCTCGCTCCGCGACGAGGGAGCCGGCCTTCTACAGGCCCTCGTCGCGGCAGCTAAGAAGCAGACCGCGCAGCATGCATAGCACGCTAGCAGACGACTGTGAATGCCTGGGACACGCGCCCACATGGTGAGATCTCCGCATCGGATACAGTCCCGAAAGGAGTCCAGACAGGGGGAACGAAATGAAGGACGACGACATCCTCACCCACATCCACGAGCTCATCGCCGAGGAGCACGGTCTCCGGCAGCGGCTGGCCTCCGGTTCGATCTCCTCGCACGAGGAGAACAACCGGATCAAGCAGCTTGAGGAGGCTCTCGACCAGGCCTGGGACCTGCTCAGGCAGCGCCGGGCGCGTCGTGAGTTCGGGGAGGACCCCGACTCGGCGGCGCCGCGCCCGATCGACGAGGTCGAGGAATACCGCCAGTAACGGCGCCCGCCGCCGGCAGATCGCTCGGCTCCCCCCGAGCCGGGCCGCCAGGGGCAAGGTGGTCACCGGCACCGCGCTGTCCAATCGGCTCCCCGAGCCGGGCCGTCACGGGCAAGGTGGTCACCGGCACCGCGCTGTCCAATCGGCTCCCCGAGCCGGGCCGTCACGGGCGTGGGCGTTCCCGGGCAGGCCGGCGGCAAGCGACGGTCGAGCGGGCTGCAAGCGCTCCGCCGTACCGATGGGGCAGCCAACGGGAGGCCCCATCATGAAACGCACCCACGTTCTCGCCGTCGCCGCCGCCGTCGCGCTCCTGACCGGTTGCGGCTCGCAGGCCGGGCCCGCCGCCGGGGAGGGCGGGGCGGACGGCGGCG
>NZ_NGFP01000014.1 GCF_002149035.1 Streptosporangium minutum | reverse complement strand
GACGGGGACAGGACGCCGGCGGCGGGAGGGAGCAGGGCGAAGCAGATCGCGGCAAGAACGTTTCCAAGCATGTGACGAAGCTATTTATGTGATCTTGTCCGGGACCATTGCGAGATTCCTCCGCATCTCGTACGGAAATCCGCCACTCCCGCCACCGGGAGGGCTGCGGTCCCCGGCCCGCCCGGCTGATCGCTACCGTGTCGACGGTGAAGTCGCACCGACGCCTGCGGCGGGGCCTCCGTCCCGCGCGGAACACCCGGCCGTTGAAGGGACGGCGCCGCCCCCTGCCTGTGGAGCTGGCCGGCAGGGACGTCCTCGTCGTCGGTTACTTCTCCGCCAGGCAGAAGCGGTACGCCGCGCTCATGGACGGGCTCGCCGACGCGGTGACGGCCCTCGGCGCCCGGGTGGTGGGACGCTCGGTGCAGCGCCGGGGCGTCTCCGACGGTGGCGTGAAGGCGATGGACCGTCCCTACTCGTCCCGCACGCTGGTCAGCGCGGGCAAGGCGCGCGAGATCGCCCGCGCTCGTGAGGAGACCGGCGCCGGCGCGGTCGTCTTCCTCAATCCGCTGACGGATCATCAGCGGAACGTCCTCGCGGAGACCCTCGGCTGCCCGGTGCTCAGCTCCGCCGATTTGCGACCGCCGCCTTCGGAGAGCGGGTAGGCGACGCCGGCCGGCCCGGGACGTTCGCTGGTTTCCCGCCGCCGGAGCCGAGGCGCCAGGCCCGGCCTCATCCGTCACAAAATATGAACTCGGTTTGCTTTTGAACCTGGTTCGCTTTTATGCTGCTCGCATGGCGGGATTGCGGGAGCGGAAGAAGGAGCAGACACAGCGGCGGATCGCCGCGGTGGCGTTGCGGCTGTTCGCCGAGCGAGGCTTCGACACGGTGACGATCAACGAGATCGCCGAGGCCGCCGAGGTGGCGAAGGTGACGCTGTTCAAATACTTCCCGACCAAGGAGTCGCTCGTCCTGCGGGGTGTGGGCGAGGAGGATCTGGCCGGGATCGTCGCCGTCCGGCCCCCCGGGCAGTCGCCGCTGGAGGCGCTGCGGGCACACTACCGCGCGTTCGCCGCCGACCCCGCGGTGGCCGTGGACAGGGATGCGCTGATCACCCAGTTACGAGTGATCTTCGACAGTCCCGCGCTCAGCAGCGGTGCGAACGACCGGCTCTATGGGCAGCGCCAGGCGCTGGCACGGGTGCTGGCCGAAGAGCGTGACGGACTGACGGCCGCCCTGATGGCCGCTCAGATCACCGCTTCCGTGCTGACGATCCAGGAGACGTTCTTCCGCCGCCTGGTCGCCGGCGCCTCGCTCGAAGAGGCGGGCCGCCGCCTGGCCGAAGACGTCGAGCTCGCCTTCGACCTGCTGGAACATGGCATCAACCGATAGGGAGAACAGTGGTATGCGCGCCAGAGGGATCAACTACGACACCGGGTTCCTGCCCGGCCGGGACGTCACCCGCAAGACGTTCGATCCCGACGCCGTCCGGCACGACATGGGCGTCATCGCCGGCGAGCTGCACTGCGACGCCGTACGGATCTCCGGTGGTGATCCCGCACGGCTGAGCGTCGCCGCCGAGCACGCCGCCGCCGCGGGGCTTGAGATCTGGTTCGCCCCCTTCCCCGTGGATCTCCCGCCCGAGGCGATGCTCCCGCTCTTCGCCGACTGTGCCGAGCGGGCCGAGGCCGTACGGCGCAGCGGGGCCGAGGTGGTGTTCGTGGCCGGGTGCGAGATCAGCACGTTCGGCGCCGGCTTCATCCCCGGCGCCACGTACGGCGACCGCCTGGAGGCGATGGCCACGGCCGACCTGGACTGGTGGACGTCGCTCGGTCCCGTCATGGAGCGGCTCAACGGCTTTCTGGCCGACAGCGCCGACACCGTCAGGGCTCGCTTCGGTGGCCGGGTCACCTATGCCGCGGGCCCGTGGGAGTTCATCGACTGGGACCCGTTCGACATCGTCGGCGTCGACGCCTACCGGGCCGCCTACAACGCCGACACCTTCCGGGACGAGGTGCGCGGGCATTTCAAACACGGCAAGCCGGTCGCGGTGACCGAGTTCGGCACCTGCGCCTACCGGGGAGCGGGGGAGCGGGGCGGCATGGCCTGGCAGGTGCCGGAGGGGGCGGTGCCGGACGAGGGCGAGCAGGTGCGCTACCTCACCCGGCTGATGGACGTGTTCGAGGAGGAGGGGGTGGACACCGCACTGTGGTTCACCTTCGCGGGCTTCCACCAGATCGGGGACAAGGACGTCGCCTCCTACGGCGTGGTCAGGATGCTCGACCAGAAGCGCTGGGAGCCGAAAGAGGTGTTCCATGCGATGGCGGCCAGGTACGCGCGCGACTGAGCCGTCCGAAGGACGGGCGACCGGCGGAGCCGGCCGGCTCACTTCCTGGCGAACGTCCAGCGGATCCCCGCATTGAGGATGGCCAGGGTCAGCGGGTGCCGGGGGCCGTGGACGCGGCTGTAGAGCTTCTCGATCCTGTCGTACTCCCGGATGGCCCCCGTCACGTCCCCCGACAGCCCGATGAGCTCGGCCCGCTCCGCCTGGGCCTCCAACGTGGCGGGGCTGTCCGGACCGGGGAAGGTGTTCAGCCGCTGAATCCGCACGTCGGCGGTACGCAGCCGCTCGATGAAGCCCGGATCCACGTAGGGCCCCACGGCCGTAGGAGTGTCGTCGCCCCCGGAGCCGTCGCCGACCTGGGTCGTGGGAGGGTGGATGAGCCTGGAGATCTGCTTGATCACCTCTTGCGCGTCGCCGGACCGTTCGGCCGGAGACTTGGCGAGCAGGCGGACGGTGAGCCGGTCCAGCACCTCGGGGATGCCGGAGCGGTGCTGGGCCAGGGGGACCGGAGAGGTGTGAAGGTGCTTGTCCCGAAGGCGCGTCCAGTCCGTGTAACGCCACGCGAATCCGAACGGGGGCTGTCCGGCGAGCATCTCGTAGAGCACGCACCCGAGCGCGTACAGGTCGCTCAGATGGTCGCCCGGGTGCTCGTGCCATCTCTCGGGAGCCAGGTAGGCGTACGAGCCGATGGGGCGGCGGTCCTCGGGAAGCGCGGTGAACGTCGAGTCGACGAACCGGGCGATGCCGAAGTCGACGAGCGTGACGTCTCCCGCAGGGGAGACCATGATGTTGGCCGGTTTGACGTCGCGGTGGAAGACGCCCTCCGCGTGAGCGTGGGCGAGTCCCTCGCAGATCTGCCCGGTCCAGTGCAGAACCCGCTCCAGCCGGGGTAAGGGCTCGCGGCGCAGCACCTCCTGCAGCGAGTCGCCCTCGATCCATCCCATGATGAGGTAGGGGCGGCCGTCATGGTCGGCGGCGTCGTGGATGGCGGCGATCCGGTCGCTGGGCGACAGCAAGCGCAGCGCTCGGATCTCCCGCTGATACCGCTTCACATCGGCCATGAGGAGCAGCTTGGCCGCGACGTGGTCGCCGGTCTCCCGGTCACGTGCCTGCCACAGCAGTCCCTGTCCACCCTCTCCCGCCTGGCGGAGGAGTTCGTACCTGCCTCCCAGCACCGTGCCGGCTTCCATGGGTTCCCCTCGTCGTGGCGTGGTCGCTCAGCGGTACTTGTCCGATCGGAGATCCGCGAGGCATTCCTGGAGTTCGTGGAGCCCGGTTGCGGTGGCGGTGTTCCATCTTTCGAGGAGAACGGCGCTCTCCTCGACCGCTCCGCGCAGGCTGTCCCGCGCCCGGCGCTTCTCCTTCCGCGTCTGTTCGCTGATCCGTTTCCGCTCCCTCGGCACGCGGCCGAGTTCCGGCAACGCCCATATGACGCTGAGGAGGCCGAAAAGCAGGAACATCCACGCGACCGCCCCGTCGGCGACGGGGAAGGCGAGCAGCGCGGCTGCCAGGCCGACCCCTCCGAAACCAAGCCGGACGGTGTCGTACCGGACCTGCTCCGCCGCTCTCTCGATGTGCGTGCACAGGTCGTCGGCCAGCCGATCGGCCTGGTTCCCCTCGGGCGTCTCCGCGTCGATCTCGCATCGCCAGTCCGGCCACCGCACCGGCGTGACCTGCACGCGCGTCGGCCGGTGCTCGGTCGCCTGCGCTGCGACGGACTGCCCGGCGGCGATGATCCATCCACCGGCGTAGGCCAGCGCGAGACGCTGGGCCCGCTCACCGATCCCGCACTTCTCGGGGGCGAACGCGGCACGGGTCAGCAGGGTCGGCAGGTCGATCGTCTCGGAGAGGGGGTCGTTCAGCTCGGGGACCGCCTGCGCGGCCCTGCCGTTGCCGCCGCTCTCGACCACGAGCTCCGCCTGGCGTATGGATCTGAGATATTCCAGTTCGTCGGGGCCCGGGTGATTGATGAGCGCCTCGATCGCATGCCGGATGTGGTCGTACTCGGAGCGGGGCCCGCTCTCGACGGCGGCGAAGCGGTTGCGGAAATGCGTGGCCACGGTCCCGCACGCCGTGGCCTGTCTCCAGCCGTCTTCGATGCGCTGCCACTGCCCGTCGGCCAGCTGCCGGAGCCGGGGGTAGTCCTGGTCGGGCAGCGGAGCGTGATACGCGAGAAGCTGCCGGCGGCATGCGTCACGCTGGGAGCTGTAGGCGGGATTCGTCGCGTCCGTCAATGAATCGATCTCCTCCGCCCATCTGCTCAGCCTCTCCTTGGCGTAGGTCAGGGCCTTCTCTCCGAGTTCCTCCTCCGCCAGGGCGTTCAGCACGTGGAAGAACTCGCCGCCGAGCGCACGGGGGTCGAGCGATTCCAGGTAGCGGCTCATGCTCCGGGCGGCCGTCTCCTCGTCTCCGCGCAGGGAATGCACAAGGGCGAGGAACAGCGTGCTCCGGCTCTTGTCCGCGGCCGTCGCCAGGCTCCACGCCTGGTTGCGCAGCTCCTCCTCCTCCAGCAGTTCCGCGGCGACGGCGACCACGGCGGGACCGAGCCAGTACTCCCCGTTGCTGAGCATCTGCGCGCTCACCGCCTGCCGTACCGTCTCCGAAGCCAGCGTGCGATCGCGGATCGCGGCGGCGACGAGCTCGGTGATCAGGCTCCTCGCGAGCCGGCGCGCGTGGTCCCGGGAGGCGAACTCCTCCTTCATCTCGGCCGTCAGCCGGTGCAGCTCGGCCCATGCCTCGGCTCTGCCGGCGTTGAGCTCCACCTGCGCGCGCAGGTCGTTCACCGACTGGGCGACAGCCTTGAGCTCCTTGGCCAGAAGCGCCTGGCCCTCCTGCAACTGAGTGACCTGTTTGCCGAGATCCTCGGTGGACTTCGTCATCGACTTCAGCTTGTCCATGACACCGGTGTTGTGCGCTGTCCAGCTCAGGGTCAGCGGCTGTATGGAGGACTTCACGGTCCGCTCCACCGCCGCCGCGAGGTCATCTCTGTCCGTGGTCACGCACTCTCCTGGTCTTCACCGCCGGGGAAACGACCGCACGTCGCGAGGCTTTTGAACAGTCGGAAAACATGACATGAGACGCCTTATTCATAGCTGGCGCCGTATCCGCCTGCAAGATGGCGATGAGGGATCCCTCACGCTCGCCGACGCCGTCTCTCCCCGACGCCGTCTCTCCCCGACCGGCCGGCCAATGCCCCGGTCCGTGCTCTGACCTGCCTTCCGGCCGGGCACTGTGAATTCCGTCCGCAAGCTCCGTCCGCAAGCTCCGTCCGCGAGCTCTACCCGCCGGCGCGTCAACCCCGGGGCCGAAATACGGAGGGACGGCCCTGCAAGGACGTCTGTCCCGGCCGCGTGGCCCCGGACGGCGCCTTCCCGGCTGATGCCTTACGGCACGGCCCTGACCCCTGTACGCCCGACCAGCCTCGTCACGCGGACATGCTCGGCTCGGTGAACGGGCGTGTCGTTACAGCCGTCGGCCTTCCGCTCGGATCGTCAGCCCGGAGAGGCCGTCGGTGCGTCCGCACGCGACGGTCAAGGAGGAGGAGACGGAGTGGTGGCGGGTCGCGAGGTCAAGGGCTCAGGGGCTCAAGGACGCAGGGGCTCAAAGACTCAGGGGCCGGTCAGGCGGCGGTCGCCGCGGGTGGTCACCACGAACACCTGCCAGCTGTAGTAGGCGTAGTAGTTCCTGATGTCCTGCTTGATCTGGCGGGCGTGCAGCAGCACCGCGTCGACGTACGCCTGGGAGTGGTTGTAGGCGTACAGCGCGCGCCGGTAGTCGCGCGGGGCCCCGGAGGCGTGCAGGTAGTTGGCCGCGGCGAGCAGGGCGTCGCGGGTGTCCTGGATGTCGCCGCCCATGCCGTAGGCGGCCCACGTTCCCGGCATGAACTGCATGGGCCCCTTGGCCCCGGTGTGGCTCGGTGACCGCACGCGGCCGAACTTGGTCTCGACGAACATCACCGCCGCCAGCACCTCCCACTCGACGCCGAACTTGCGCTCGGCACGCCGGAAGTGGCTCAGCAGGACGTCCGCGGGCTCGGGCGGCTGGACGCGGAACTTCGCCGCCCCGCTGATGGGCCGGACGAGGGAGCGCAGGTTCCGGCCGGCCGTCACGTTGTCCTTCGCCGGCCCGGCCAGGGCCTTGGGCAGCCTGGCATAGGTACGGGCGGCGACCTTCGGGTTGCGGACCAGGTAGCGGTAGATCCGCTGCTGGTGCAGGGCCAGCAGCACCACCGGCTCGGGGGGTTGCCCCTTGCCGGGGTCGCCGTCGCTCACCCAGTCGTCGACGGCACGTCGGAGCTGTGCGGTGGTGGTGGTCAGGGAACGGGCCAGCCGCGACGGGTCGGTGGGGATCGCCACGTCCGGGGCGGGCAGGCCGGGCACCTGGCCCGCGGGTGTCTGGGGTGCGGACTGCTCCGCCGACGGCGTCGCCGACTGCTCCGCGGCCGGCCGGGTCGCCGTCTGGCCGGCGGCGGCCGGTACGGCGGCGCTCGGCGAGGTGGCGCAGCCGGAGAGCGCAACGGCCAGGCCGACGAGCGAGGCGACCATCGGCCTTCCACGCAGCCGCCCTGCGCGCGGCACTCGGTCTATGTGCGGCAGTTGGTCTGCGCGCGATACCCGTTCTGTGCGCGACAGCAGTTCTGTGCGCGGCACCCGGTCTGTGCGCGACAGCCGGTCTGTGCGCAGGCCCGGCGGCCTGTCACCCGATGCGTCCGGCTGCGCGGACATCGTCTGTCCGCCCGGCCGGTGGCCGTGCTCCGGTCGTACGGTTCCCGCCTGCTGATCGTTCATCGGCCCCAACGTACCCGAGCCGCGACCTCTGAGGCCGTTTTCCCGGGTGACGGCGGCGCGGGGAGAGCTCGCTGTACCAGTGCCGGAACCCGGCCGGCACAGCCGGTACGCGGCTTCCCGTGGGAGAGGCGCTGTACGCGGCGTGCCGGCGGTACGGCCCGGCCTGTGTCGCGAGGACCGAACGGCAAGGCCGCCGTCCGGGCGACGCGTACCCGGCAGAGAGGCCGTGGCCGTCACACCGGGCTCCGAGGTCCAGTCCGAGGATTGACGAGACCTCACCATGACCGACCGGCGACAATGCACAGGTTGGAGATCAAGCTGATTGGCGCCCGCACGGTCCGGCGCGTGATCAGGAGGCGCTGTGAAGCTCCGCGGACCCGTGTTCCCCGACGGTGTCGGTGATCCAGGAACGGTAATGGGTCACGTCGGTCCAGATGCCGACTCCCGGCTCACCCCTGGGATTGGTGGAGCAGCCGGCACCGCCGTCCATGCGGTCCTCCACGTCGTCGCCATCGCGCGAGGTGGCTCCGATCAGCTCCCACCGGCCGCCCACCCTGCGGATCTGCGGACCTCCGGAGTCGCCGTTGCAGGCGCTGGCCGCACGCCCGTGCTGCTCGCCGGTGCACAGCTCGCCGCCGCGGTTGAGGGAAGCGCACCGGTTGTCGGGCACGCGTACGGTGTCGAGTTCCTGCAACCGCCGGGGACCGTTCTTACAGGTCGGGTTGTTCCTGTCCTCGCATGCCATGCCCCAGCCGATGACGCGGCTCGGCTCGCCTACCCGGCCGGGGGCGTCGGCGATGCGGATGGGTTCGAGGTCTACCCGCCGGTCAAGCTGGACCAGCGCGATGTCGTCCTCGAACTCCCCGCTCCGGCCGCGTCCGTCGGGGCCGGGATGGGTGATGACACGCTTCACACTGGTGAGAGCTCCGCCCTCGCCGCGGTCGAGAGAACCGACCCGTACCTGCGTCCTGCCGGGCTTCATGAGTCCCCTGCAGTGGGCGGCGGTGACAACCCAGTCCGGGGCGATGAGGGAACCGCCGCAGTGGTGGCCGGGCAGCCCTCGCAGCCGGAAGGAGACCATGAACGAGTAGGGCTCCGTCGCGGCCCTCCCACCGATGATGGAGAGGTGGCCTGCGCCCGCTGAGCGGGCTGTGGCCGCAGCGGCCGTTGTGGCGGTGGTCAGTGCGAGCCCGGTGGCCATGAGGGCGGCGAGCACCGCTGATCGTCTGCCAGTTGCCCTGAACACAGATCTCCCATCAGTTGAGTGGTGCGGCTGGGGAGACACCTTGAACGTTCCGCGATTCGGTCACGGCTCTTCGGCGGCGGGCTCGACAGGTGACAGCCGCACTGGCACAGCTCACCCACCGGCCCGCACCGTGGACTTCCGGCAGCGGTGAGCCGGATGGTTCCACGGTGGCCGGGCCAGAGGCACCCACCGGTTCGACACGCAGCCACACAAGGCTACCTGCGCCTCCTGGTGGAACCGACGTCGATGAGCCAGGCCGATCGGGACCAAGTGCACCGCGCTGACCCGGTGCGTCCTCGGCAGCCCGCAGTGCCGCCAGAAGGCGGACCCGAGTGTCACTTCAGGGGCAGAGTCCCACTCCACGGCCGATCATGTTCACGGACTCGGCCGACCTCATCCTGACAGCGCTCGGCTGCACATGATCCCTGAGAGAGCACACGCTGAGCACCAGGCCACCGGTGCCAACGGACAGGAGGCCGTGACCTCCCCGACCTTCGTCGAATGGTCCGAATCAGAAGAATTCGGGGCAAATGTGATCCCAATGTCATAAAGATCCGCCATCGTGGAGGGGTGCGAACGTGGCTCAGTGATCAAGTTAGGA
Organism: Streptosporangium minutum; assembly: GCF_002149035.1. Lineage (GTDB taxonomy): Bacteria > Actinomycetota > Actinomycetes > Streptosporangiales > Streptosporangiaceae > Streptosporangium > Streptosporangium minutum. The sequence goes on along the minus strand of NZ_NGFP01000014.1, from coordinate 58,351 downwards.
AGCGGCTGGGCACGTTCGGCCTCATCGCGCCATCCATCGCGCAGTGCGCCGTGGGCGCCGCGCTGGCCTGGATCGTCGCCGTTCACCTGCTCGGCCACGCCCACCCCCTCTTCGCGCCCATCTCCGTGATGACCTGCGTGGGTGTGGGGTTCGGCCGGCGGCTGCGCAGGGTGGTCGAGCTGGTGGTCGGCGTCAGCCTGGGCGTGGGCATCGGCGACCTGCTGGTGTCCTGGATCGGCTCGGGCCCCTGGCAGATGGCACTCGTGATCGCGCTGGCGATGACCATCGCGGGGCTGCTGAACAGCGGTGAGCTGTTCGTGTCGCAGGTCGGGTCGTCCGCGGTGCTGGTCGCCATGCTGGTGCCGGGCGAGGACGTCGGCGGCCTGGACCGGATGGCCGACGCGCTCACCGGCGGCGTCATCGGCATCGTCGCGGTCGCACTGCTGCCCGCCAGCCCGCTCACCATCGCGGGCAAGCATCTGTCCGGCGTGCTCGACGCCCTCTCCACGGTGCTGGAGCAGGCGGCGGAGGCGATCGAGAAGGGCGATATGGACCTGGCAGCCGAGGCCCTGGAGTGCGGCCGCAGGACCCAGACAGCGGTCGAGGAATTCGAGGCGGCGCTGGAGAACAGCAAGGAGATCATCATGATCTCGCCGCTGCGCTGGCATCACCGGGCCAGACTGACCAGGTACGAGACCGCCGCCGTACCGGTGGACCTGGCGCTGCGCAACGCGCGGGTGCTGGTCCGCCGCACGCTCGCGGCGCTGGGTGAGGCCAGCCCGCCACCGGCCGCGCTGGCCGAGTCGCTGCGCGAGGTCTCGGAGGCGGCGCTGCTGCTCCAGCTCGAACTGGGGGCTGGGCGCGAACCGATGCTGGCCAGACAGGCGTTGCTCGCCGTCGCCGCGCGGGAGCGGCCCAAAAACCTGGGCTTCTCCGCGAACGTCACCATCGCGCAGCTGCGCTCCATCGCCGTCGATCTGCTCGAGGCGACCGGGATGGACCACGACGAGGCCTCGGCCGCGCTGACCCCGCTGGACGAGCCGAGCGACGAGACCACGCGCGGCTGAGGCCCGAACAACCCGAAGGCTCGCCAGAGCCGTGAGATGGTTGATTGCGATGGACCAGGAGGGTCAGGGACGTCAGGCGGGGGCGGATGGCGGCCAGGGCCTAAGGTCGGCGCGCTGGTCACCGGTCGGGCGATCAGCGTTTCCGAGCGAAGTGTTTATGGTCGTAGCCTATGCGGCTGCTCGGGTTGAAAGGGATTCGTTGAGTACTTCGAGGGGCGGCAGGTAGCCGAGTGCCGAGTGCAGGCGCCGGTGGTTCCAGGATGGTGGGGTTGATTCCGAACTCCCGTGCCACCGACGCGACCGTCCGCTCGCCCTCCAGCGCCATCCGGATGGCTTCTTCCTTGAACTCGGCCGAGAACTGCCTGCTGTCGACGCCTCGTCACACACCCACCTCTTCCAGACTTCTGTCAGCTTATGTAGCCGACTATCCGGAATCCGCTGGGCACCTCAGACGTCTTGGGCCGTCTCGTTCGCAACTCTGGATTCACTTCGGGGGCCGGCATCTATGGTGAACCGCATGGGACAAGCTGAGTGGGCGTGCGACCTGGCCCACCACCTCCTTGCCGAGCCGCTGCCGCGCCGGTGGGCGCACACACAAGGGGTGGCCGCACACGCAAGGGGTAGCCGCACGCGCCGAATCGCTGGCGCCGATCCTCGGGGAGGAATCCGACCTGCTGACCGCCTCGGCCTGGCTGCACGACATCGGGTATGCGCCCGAGCTGGTCGACACCGGCTTCCACCCGCTCGACGGCGCCCGCTACCTGCGCGACGTCCACCAGGCCGACGACCGGCTGGTCCGGCTGGTCGCGCATCATTCGTGTGCGGTCTATGAGGCGACCGAGCGCGGCCTGCTGGAGGTGCTCAACGCCGAGTTCGACCAGGAACGGCCCGAACTGGTGGAGGCGCTGACCTACTGCGACATGACCACCAGCCCGGACGGGCTCCCTCTGGACGTCGACGCACGGCTGGCGGAGATCCACTCCCGCTACGGTCCCGAACATCTGGTCAGCCGTTCGATCGCCAACGCGACTCCGTCCATCACCCAGCTGTGCGGGCCGCGCTGGCTGACAGTGCTCTGCCAGATAGCCGGGACGGCCGCTGACGGCAGGTCGGGCCCAGGACGCCCTGACGGCCAGCCAGCTGGACTCTCGCTTATCGTGGTCATGACGCCGCGTGCCTGTCCCGCGGCACCCGCACGCGGAGAACACGCACCTTCAGCACAGCGAAAGAAACCAACTCATGATCTTCATCACCGTCAAGTTCACCGTCCGTCCCGAACGCAGCGAGGAGTGGCTCTCGCTCGTTGACGACTTCACTCAGGCCACTCGGCAGGAGCCGGGTAACGTCTTCTTCGAATGGTCCAGGAGTGTCGAGACGCCCAACCAGTTCGTCCTGCTTGAGGCGTTCGCCTCATCCGCGGCGGGCGAGGCCCACGTGGGCTCCGAGCACTTCAAGACCGCCATGGCATGGATGCCCGAGGTGATCGCGGAGACGCCGGAGATCATCAACGTCGAGGTGCCCGGTGACGGCTGGTCGCAGATGGCAGAGCTGACACCGGCCTAGCCAGGGCCGCATCAAGCAACGTTCGTCCGGGCGGCTTGCCGGTGAGGGCGGCGCGCTATGTACGAGTGGCCTCGAAGGTCCACACGTCGTCTGCGGCTGTTGGTGCGGTACCTGCTCGGTAGCCGCCGTGGACGCTGACATTTGCGAAGCCCGCCTGGTGCAGCATGGCTGTGAACTCGGCCAGCCCGAACCACAGCAGGGAGAAAATCTGGAGCTCGGTGCGTGTCAGGGTGCCGTCCTTCCAGGCTTCGTAACGGAGCCAGCGGGTGGTGCGCTGGGCCACCGGGTCCACGTGCGTGCGCCAGGTGGTGAGGGTGACGAGACCGCTGCCACTCCACTGGTGGGGGACCGGTCCGTTGTCGGGGGCTGTGCCTGCGGACGGCGGTTCGATGTCGACGATCAGCCGGCCTGCTGGAGCCAGGTTTTCGTGCATGACGGTGAGTGCGGTCTGCGCGCTTTCCCGGTCGGGAAGCAGGGCGAAGGACCCGGTGGGGATCACGATCGCTTCGAAGGCGCCGGGGTCGTGGTGCGTGGTCATGTCACCCTCGAAGACATCGGCCTTCACACCTCGCTGGGCACAGTTGACGCGGCACTGTTCCAGCATGGAGACCGAGGTGTCGTAGCCGCGTACGGTCAGTCCCTGTTCGAGCAGGGGGATCAGGATTCGGCCGGTGCCTACGGCGGGTTCCAAGATGGGGCCGGACACGTTCCGCAGGCGGTCGGCGTAGAACTCGACGTCTCCGAACGAGGTGCCGATCGGCTTGTCGAGTTCGTAGAACAGGGTTGCCAGCGGTCCGTAGCGCCAGGCGGTGTTGTCGAAGCCGGTGTCCATGTGTTCCTTCGGTGACGCTTCAGGCAGATAAGAGTGCTCTGTTCAGTATCTTGTGGGCATACTGCTAGAACGCCGTCCGGGAAACCAGCGAGTATGCGGGCATGGCCGCACCGGTGCGTTTGCGTGAGATTGATGATGCTGAGGGAGAACGGCTCTGCGGATCATCCGCAGGGGCACCGGGTCGGTGGTGATTTGGCGGCGGCGCGAGATCAAGAAGATCGCCAAGCCGAAGCCGACCGAGCATGACCTGCCGTTCTCGACCTGGAGCCTGACCAAGCTGGCGGAGCTCCTGGTCGCTGAGGGAGTAGTCGACGACATCGGCCACGAGGGCCCGCGCATCCTGCTCCACGAGGAAGGCGTCTCGTTTCAACGCCTGAAGACCTGGAAGACCTCCTGCGATCCGGACTACGCAGCCAAGAAGGCCCGCGTGGAACACCTCTACGCGATCGCCGATGGTGAGGTCACACCCGAGGAGGGTGAGCCCGACGTCGTCTTCTGCATGGATGAGTTCGGCCCGCTCGATCTGATGTCCCACCCGGGCCGGCAGTGGGCCGAGCGCGGCACAAGCAGAAGGACCCTGCCCGCGAACCGCGTCGACGCCGGCGGGCGACCTACAACCGCTACGGCGGAGTGCGGCATCTGTTCGCAGCCCTCGACCTGGCCAAGGACAAGCTCTACGGACACATCAAGCCGGTCAAGCGGCGCACCCGGTTCCTGGAGTTCTGCCGCTACCTCCGCACTCTCCACCCGCCAACAGTGCGGATCGCGACCGTCTGCGACAACTTCTCCCCGCACCTGACCACGGAGAAATGCCGGCGCGTCGGCATCTGGGCCGCAGCGAACAACGTCGAGATCGCCTACACTTCGACGAACTCCTCCTGGCTCAACCGGATCGAAGCCCAGTTCACTGCCCTGCGCTCCTTCACCCTCGACGGCACCGACCACGCTGACCACGCCGACCACAAAGAACAGGCAGCATGTCCGCCGCCACATCATCTGGCGAAACCGCCACGCCGACGACCGACCTCTACACGCCGTCGTCAACAGGGCAAACGTTGCTTGATGCGGCACTGGCCAGCCGATGTACGGCCCGGCGGCCTCGGCCAGGAAACGCCCGATCCGCAGTCACATCGAGTGGTCCATTCAGGACTGTACGGGAGTGGCGCCGGCCCAGACGTTTTCGAAACTCTCCATGTAGGTCGAGACCATGTCCCCACCCAGCACCTTACGCAGGTGCATGACCGGAGCATCGGTGGCGAACTTGCCGTAGATATGGGTGTTGACGAGAAGCTGATCGTCTCCGCGGTAGATGGAGTTGTACAGGACCGTGTGGTGTAGCCGGATCTCGATGCCCTCGACCTGCTGTAGCGGCCGGTAGAGCGTCAGAGCCATCCGGGCCTGCGCGGCCATGCCCTCACCGACGCCTCCGTCAGCCCCACCCTGGGCGACCTCAAGCGCGTCCGGGTCACCGAGCAGGATGCGCACCGGTATACCTGCCTTGGCCTTCTCCGTGAACGTCCGCATGATGCCGGTGTCCTGGGCGATGAAGATGCCGCTGTAGACCAGCACACCGATCTCTCGTTCGGCTTGTGTGAACAGACGTCCCCAGGTGTCCCTGGGGACGGCCCAGCGATGCGGGTAGACGGTGACGATCTCGCTCTCGGACGCGGCGGCCACCTGCTGAGGCGTCAGCGCCTCGGGCCACAGGTAGCTCTCGTCCATTTCCAGGAACGAAGCCACTGCGTAACGGTGCTTTCGGTACGGCGTGCGGTCCTTGGTGATCCACCGCTCCACCGTTTTCGGGTCGACCGCAATCGCCCCGGCCAGTCCGGCCACCGATGCCCCGCGTTCGAGAAGGGCCGCGCGCAGTCGCTCGTTCGCCATTCCACCTGCCCAGAGGGGACGTTCAGGGACGTGGCAATCGTAGACCGGACGTCCTGAACATGTCCCGTCCTGTAGTGATCTCGTCCCGCCTCGCCAACGCATTCTCGGTACCGCAAGGCACCCCCGACCGCGACGAGAGGAGAGACGACAATGATCAACTACTTCGGATCGATCGACGAGACGCCCGAGTGCGAGTGCGGCGCGCCCCTGGAGCGGGGGTGGTTCCTCTGCCGCGAGTGCCGGACGCGGGACCGCTGGGTGTGGCGTCAGACGGCCAAGCGCAGAACGACCACGAGAAGTGGGCAGACCCGACGTCCGGCCAACCGCCCGTACGGCATCGCCGAGGCGGAGGTGATCTGGACGTGACCGCGATCCCCCTGATCATCGCCCTCGTGCTCAGCGTCGCCGTAGCCGTCGGCTACATGCTCGTCCTGGTCGGGATGCGCCAGGAGGACCGGCGGATGCGTCTGGCCGACGTCCCTCCGAGCAGGGCGGCGAGCCTGGCCCGGCGGGTCACCGGCTGCCACGTCCGAGGGTGAACGCGCTAATCACGCTCGGCGAGCGGGGATTCCACCTCGCCCCGTCCTGGGCGGAGATTACGGCGAGCGTCCACGCGACCGAGATGAACACCTTCGACCTGGACGAGCTGCTCAACGCCTGACCTGCTGAAAGGAGGGACACGATGCGACCTGGCTCAACGCGGGCGTACCGGCCACCGAGGCGGCCAAGCGAGCCGGGCAGAGCGTGGAGGCCCTCCACCGGGTGTACGCCAAGTGCATGAAGGGAAGCAGGAACGGATGAACGGGAAGATCAGCAGCGCTCTCGACGGATGATCGGCACAGATGCTCGTCTCGGCCCCGGCACAGACCGGGGCCTTCTTCGTTGAGGGCTTCCTCAAGGTGCGGCAGGCGCCCCCGTGGGATGACCTGGCGGCCTGCCGCACCTTGAGGAGGGGGTCGGTCAGTTGTTCCTGGGCGGGCCGAGCGGGGCCTCGGTGCTGTCGACCAGTTCGCAGTCGGCCACGGGGCCGGTGGAGACGCCCGCCCAGATGCCGGCGACCTGCAGGTCCGGCTTCTCGGAGACGCTGAACTCCAGCACCGCGGTCTGGCCGTCCTTGACGACCTTGGGGTCGATCGTGAAGCCTTCCTCCTGGCTCGGCCAGACGACGAGGGGAGCCTCCTCCTTGGACAGGAAGCTCTGGCTGCGGGGCTGCGGGCTGCACCTCTTGCCCGTGGGGATGTAGTCCACTACCGCGTTGAGCCCCATGCCCTGCAGGTCCGCCTGCAGCTCCTCGGGGTTCTTGGCCTTGTTGATGGTGATGTGGATGGTGCCGTCGTCCTTCTTGGAGATGGCATAGGCCTCACCGCCGCCGAGGGCCAGCGGGGCGGCGATCGCCACGGCAGCGGCGGCGGCCAGCACCGGGGCCAAGACAGCAGGGCGTAGCAGCCGCCACTTCGACCTGGCGGGTCGAGCGTCCCGGTGAATCTCGGTCATCACGAACTCCTTGAGGTGTCGGTGCCGGTCCCGCGGGAGTTCGGGCTCCACCTGAAACGGCAGCAACCGGGCCAGCTCTTCTCGCTCGCCTGCGTTCATCGGTACTCCTCCCTTGTGAACCGGACCGCGGTAGCGCGGTCACCTCTTACCTGTCGTGACGGCCGAGGCGGTTCCCTTTCAGCCGCGAACTTCTCCAGTTTCCTTCGCGCCCGGGACAGCCGGGACCGGACCGTGCCCACCGAGATGCCGAGCGCCTCGGCCGCCTCGGCGTAGCCGAGGCCCGCCCCGACGACCAACGCGAACACCTCCTGCTCCTGGCGGCGCAGCCTGCCGTAGACCCGCCGGATCGCAGCCAGCCGTTCGGCGTCGTCGATGCGCCCCACCACCTCGTCGGCGAGGTCCGGGACCTTCTCGCTTCTGGGCATCCGGGTCAGGGCGTCGTCGTATCGGCGGGCGGCCCGCCGGGTATTGCGCGCGACGTTGGTGGCGATGCCCAGCAACCACGGCCGCAGGGAGCCGTCGTTGGCGTCGATGCGGTGCCGCAGCCGCCAGGCCTCCAGGAAGGTCAGGGACGTCACGTCCTCAGCGGTCGACCAGTTGCCCGTCAGCCGGAAGGCATGGCCGTACACCGATCGGGCGAACTCATCAAAGAGCTGCTCGAACGCCTCTGTATCCCCGTCACGTATCCGGGCACGTATTGACATGTCCACACACAGGGACTGTCCACAGCGCCACCCGGGTTCCCGAAAAGCACAAAGAAGAAGACCGGCGGCAGTGACGGCTACAACTTGCAGGACGAGCAGTGGGAAGCCCGCCGGTTCTTCGTCCGCGACCCGAATGGCCGCGTGGTCAACATCCTGGGGCGTCGATGACCACAAAGATCCGGCGGCAGTACCAGCCGATGTGCGGCACAGCCCTGCCGGCCAGGAAGCGGCCGATCCGCAGCCGCATTGACCGGTCCACCGCCGGCGTCTCGACCTCCTCGCGTGGCGCCCAGCGGACTACGCGGGATTCGTCACCTGGTGTTGGCTCGCCCTCGACGGCGCGACCGGTGAGCACGATGGAGAACTCCTGGCGGCCCTCGCCGTTGGAGGTGTAGAGGATCACGTGCCTGGGGTCGGCGCGGGTGCCGACCAGGCCGGTGATCTCGCAGGTGATCCCGGTCTCTTCCAGAGTCTCTCGAATGGCCGCCTGCGGTAGGGGCTCGCCGAGATCGATCGCGCCGCCGGGGACGGCCCAGTTGTCGTTGTCGCTGCGGCGGATCATCAGAATGACCCCGGCGTCGTTGGCGACCACGACGTTCACCGATGGGACCAGGCTGTTGGGGTGCGGGAGCGGCGGGGGCGTCGTAGAAGTCGATCCGGCGGGTCATTGGGCAGGACCGTACCGGTGTGGGCACTGAACCGAAGTCCTTGGCGGGGCCGAACCCAGCACGGTACAAAACCATCTAGTTATAAAACCGAAGGGTAATCAATATGGCTGCCGACGTTCTCGACGCAACGTTCGCCGCGCTGGCCGACCCGACCAGGCGAGCGATCCTGGCCCGGCTGATGGAGGGCGAGGCCACGGTGACCGAATTGGCCGCGCCGTTTGCGATGAGCCAACCGGGCATCTCCAAGCACCTGCGGGTGCTGGAGCGGGCCGGACTGATCTCTCGTGGACGCGACGCGCAGCGCAGGCCCCGCCGTCTGGAGGCCGGTCCGCTCAAGGACGCCATGGATTGGCTGGCGAACTACCGCTCCTACTGGGAGGAGAGCTATCAGAGGCTGGACGACCTGCTCGGCGAACTCGATTCCGGTGGACCGAACGCCGTCGGACAGGAAAGCCCATGATGTCGCGGCAGGAGCAGACCGAAGGCCTGACGGTACGGGCAGTGTCCGACACCGACCTCGTACTCACCAGGACGTTCGCCGCACCCCGCCGGCTCGTCTTCGACGCGTTCACCCGGCCCGAGTTGCTCCGGCGGTGGCACGGCGCGCGCGGCTGGCACCTCGTCGTCTGTGAGATCGACCTGCGTCCGGGCGGTGTCTGGCGCTTCGTGTCGCGCGGGCCGGGCGGTGCCGAGTTGGGCCACGGCGGGGTGTTCCACGAGGTCGACGCGCCCGGCCGGCTGGTCCAGAGCGAGGCCCATGACGGCTGGGACGCAGGTGAGGCCCTCGTCACTACCGTCTTCGACGAGCGGGACGGCCGGACCGCGATGACCACCACGGTGCGCTACCCCTCGCGGGAGGTCCGCGACAGCGTGCTCCGTACCCCTATGAAACGCGGCGCGGGCGAGGCGTACGACCGTCTCACCGAGACGCTCAACAAGATGACCTTGAAAGGCGAGCTGCGATGACCGACACCCAGCCCACGCAGACCGAAATCCCGGCCGACATCGCCGATATCCCGGCCAACCTCACTGGACCGCCCGTCCGTCCCGGCGTGCTTCTCCTCGAACTCGTCCCGGTGCCCGTCACGGACATCGACCGGGCCAAGGCTTTCTACGCCGACCGCCTCGGCTTCCACGTGGACGTCGACGTGCGGCCCTCGGACGGGGTTCGAATCGTTCAGCTCACCCCGCCGGGCTCGGCCTGCTCGATCACCCTGACCGAGGGCATCCCGTCCCTCGACATGCCGGTCGGCACGTTGCGCGGCCTGCACCTGGTAGTGAGTGACATCGAGGAGGCCCGTGAGGCACTCCTCGAGCGCGGTGCGGACGTGGGTCCGGTCGAGGACCTGGGCGGTGTCTACTACGCTCGCTTCGCCGACCCGGACGGCAACACCTGGACTCTCCAGCACATGCCCTGGCGCGTCTGAGGACGCATTCGAAGCTGTCCAAGTAGGTCAAGATCATGTATGAGCCGGGACCGAACGCATCAGGACCAAACTGTCTACATCCCACAGAGCGTTCGGGGCCTGTCCAGGAAGTCATTCGTTGGCGTCGCGCAAAATGTCTATGGCCTGGATCACGTCGGTGACCACGTAATCCGGGGAGTGCTCATGGCCGGGCCAGGCTCTGCGGTCGATCCAGACCGTGCGCAGACCGGCTGCGTGTCCTCCGCCGATGTCCGCGACAGGGTGGTCTCCGACCATCCAGCCCCCGTCGGCGAGATTTACGCCGCATCGCCTGGCGGCGATCTCGAACAGGCCCGTGTCGGGCTTACGGATACCTTCGATGCCCGAGAGCGCGTAGGCGTCTACGGCGTCGACCAGACCTGTTCGCTGGATCTTGCCGAGCTGGTTGTCCGCCGTCCCGTTGGTGACGATCCCCACGAGCCATCCCGCAGCACGTAGATCGGATAGTCCTGTTAGCACTTCCAGGCGGCAGTGGACGAGGTACGGCATGCGCCTGCGGTAGCCGGTCCACAGTTCCTCGACCGGATCAGGAAGGGCGAAGCGCTCGCGCACCCTGGCGAAGAACGCCTCACGATGGGGGAGATCCTCACGATTGAGAGCGATCAACCAGCCAGCGGCCTCGCGCCCCAGGGCGCGCGTCTCGGCGAACTCCTCGGCCCAGATCCGAAACGCGCCGTCGAGGTCTATAAGCGTGTTGTCCAGGTCGAAGAGCGCCAGTCGTTGCACGACGCCCGATCCTAGGCGAGGCCGGCTTCGCTCTACCTGGCCGCACCCCGGCCGCGATCGGGCCCTGTGGGATCGCCCAGCCCTGGCTCACTCCGATGAGGTACGGCCTGCGAAAACGCCTGAAGAACCGTCCCACGCATATCCCACAGCCGCTGACATACGACTGCCTACGCTGGCACACGGCTACACAGAGCCGGATGGCGATCGGAACGACATGCTCGGGCCAAAGGCATGATCGCTGGTCAAGAGAGTGCCCCCGGCATGATTCGAACATGCGACACCCGCTTTAGGAGAGTGGTGCCTGTACGGCTCGTCGACGCACTCTGACCTGCGCAGATACATCGCGGGATTCGCACCATTTGAAAGATCATCCCGCGCATGTCCCCGCGCCCATCAGGACCGGCCCCCGCGTTTACTCGCTGCCAAGCGGACTCGGCCCATAGTTCATGAGAAGGCAAGCAGACGATCTGCTGGTATTCGATGAAGTTGCTGACCAAGTCAGAAGCAATCTCCTGCTGGCGCCCCGACATGTGATCAACAACGAGCATGTGGTCTATCGCCGAGAACTGTTAAGGATTCATTGTGGGGCGTAGTCCGGGGCACTCTAAACAGGCCATGGATTACTAAACTTACATGAGCCGCGGTAGAGCCTACCAATGAGGGAGGAGCTGGTCAGTTCCACTCAAATGGTGAGAAACGCCCTGAAAGTTATCAAAAGTCCTGGCTTGTAGAAGAAAGAACGTATGGTCTTGTCGCAGGTAGTTAGCTAACGTATTGCCGTGGCGGGCGGCACAGCTCTTAGCCGGAGGGGAAGAAGGCGGGAATGACGACATCAGATGCCTCAGGTATTATTAACGAAGAATTCGCTGCCCTGGAAATAAATCCAGGACGGGTCCTTCGCGCTATAGCGCGTATCGGATATACGCCAGCCAGCGCGATATGCGACATCATAGATAATGCGGTAGCAGCTGATGCTGGTCTGATCTCCATCGAACTGCAACGCGAGCCCGATGTCGCGGAAAGCCGACGCAATAGTGCCGCCAGATACATCATCGCTGACAACGGGCGAGGAATGTCTTCCGGTCAATTAATAGACGCTCTAGGTCTTGGCGTGGTGCGAGAGTACGAGGCAGGGAGCCTTGGGAAGTTCGGTTTAGGCCTAAAGAGCGCCGGGTTGTCACAAGGAGATCGACTTGAGGTAATCACTAAAACTTGGGGAAGTGAATGGATCAAGGCTGCTCTCGATCTTGAACATGTGGAAGCAAAGAGGAGCTTTGAATGCCAATGGCTTCAGGTCGACGAGAACGATCTGGAGCTGATTAGCAGGCATCTCTCGGATACTGAGCATGGCACAGTTATTATCGTCGAGAAAATGCACAAGCAGAATCATCCAAGCATCAAGAAGACCAGAAGTGATTTAAGTATACGTATTGGAGTCGCGTATTACTACTACCTGATAGAACGCGATCTATGCATTCAACTGGATGGTGAGGGCATGTCGTCGTTTGATCCACTCTTCGTGAGTGAGGCTGAGATTAGCGGCAACATGGACGAGACAAAATGGGATGGTCGGGATGTTCGTTGGCTGGAGCGTCCCACATCTATCGTTCTAGATGCTGAGAATGGTGTTGAAGCACAATTTGAGGCGACCCAGCTGGTCCACCCCCCAGCATTCGAAAATCCGGCAGAGATGCGCAAGAAGTATATGATTGGCGGGGAACACTACGGTTTCTTCGTGTATCGGAATAAGCGATTGATTCGATGGGGTGAGCGATTCGGCGGCATCATTCCAACTGATCAAGACTATTTCGCATTCCGCGGTCGAATTCTTATCAGCGATACGGCGGACGACGCCTTCAATATCGATGTTAAAAAATCAGAGATACTGCTGAGCGAAGAGGCGGAGAGTGTCCTATCCGAATCTGTGTACGAAGCTCGACGTATGAGCAGAGCCGCCTGGCGAAACGCTGCAAAACTGCTTCGAGCAAAGATACACACCGATCCGGTAAGCAAGGCCGCTGAGGCCCTCAGCGAGGTTGATTTTCCGGATCTTCTACCCTCTGATCCTGATGACGCTCAGGCAGAAACTGAACGTAAAGTACGCGAGAAAAAAGAGGCAACACGGCATCCCTTGCAGGAAGAAGAGCGGGAGCAGGCGCGAAGAGATGGGAGAAGGGTCACACTCGTCGATCATCTCGACGACAATGCACTCTGGCAACGTGCTCATGACGCCACTCTTGGAACCGTGGTTCGCATAAATCGATCCCATCGATTTATGCGAATGTTTGAGGAGAAATTCGGAAACGACGCGGACGTTACTCTTCTTCTTCATGCACTCTTCCTCAGTCTGGCTGTGGGAGAGAGTCGCTCCGTCAGGAACATCCAAGATGTTACAGACGAAATTTTGGAGGAGGTCTTTACTCGCTACCGCGAAATGACCTCGGCTGCCATCTATAAGGCGACAGCGGACGCGTTGGAGGAGCGGCTAGTTTAAGCCACCACTATGGAAATTGAGGATGCAGGGGATTGGGGTGCCGCTGCCGTTGGCGACCCTGGTTTATGTCGGGCCCGTGCTTACATTTACTGCGGCTACTCAAAGAAAGTAAAAGCCGCTTACATAGGAATGACCATCGGACGCAACGGAATTCTAGGCCGATGGGGTGACCATTTAGGGCGAGCTCTTGAGAGGTCCTCTTTTAGGCGAAGACTCCAGGAGTATGATGAGTTTGCTTGGAGTGTGCTGGACGATCTAGTTGTGTTCTGGGCCGATATGGGAAATTTGCCTGAGTTCTTATCTGTTGAGACTAGTCATAGAGAAGCAGTTGAGTACCTTGTTCAGCGAGCACTCAGAAATATACTTGCGCGCCAAAAGCCGCCTATGGTGGTTATAAGTAAGGTCAGATCTAACCCAACGGTACAACTGTCTGTAGTCCAACATTCTGCCGCACTGATTATCGAATCATTTGAGAACCATCTTCGACAAGTAGCAGATCATTAGACTGAACCCTTGTCATCTTCGGGGGACCTCAGCGACGCTGTGGTGCTGAAGGACGGCGATGGCCTTGCACAGGGTGGCCAGCCGTGGAGGGGCTACAGCGCAGCTCCCGAACGATCTTCCAGCTCTTCAGTTGGGCGCGCGTTCGCCGTGTCCATGGGGCCTGTCGTGGGAGCAATTGGCCTGTTTCTGGGACTCGGACTGCTTCTTGCCCTTGTACGGGGTAACGGCCGGGCCCTCGACTCCGTTATACGCCTTGGCGGCCAAGAAGATGATCCCGGCCTTGTTCAGTTCGGGCAGGATGCCCCAAATGCGGGCGGCGCTCAGGTCGTAGGTGTTGCCGGTCAGCGCGCCGGAGCCGCGGTCTTCGGTAACCGCAAGATCGCAGTCTGGATGTCGTCAGTGAGGGTAAACTCGATGGAGTAGTTCAGCCACCTGCCCGGCCAGGTCAGCCAGGACAGGAAATCGTGGGTGTCGCCGCCGGAGTCGGTACGGATGAGGACCTGGCAGCGACGCTGTTTGGGCAGTTGGGCCAGGGCGAGCCGGGTGGTGTCGATGTGGTCGGCGGCGGTGTTGGAGCCGGCGTCGCCCGGCCTGAGCGTAATGGCCAGAGATTCGCCGGAACCGGCGGCTTCGTGGTGGGCGAAGACCGTCATCGGGTGGAAGCCGAAGGTCTTCTTCCAGGTCGGTGTGGCCTGGTCCTTATCGGAGTGGGCGACGACGACGATGGTGGCGTCGAGGTCGAGGGGGATCAGTTCGCCGTTGGCGCCGGGCGCGTTGTGATCGGCCAGCGTCCAGGCGCGTGCTCGTGCGCTGGCGCGGGCGGCGCGGATTGCCTTCAACGCTCGCGCCGCGTCGGCGGCCAGTCGGGCGATCAGGCGGGAGACGGTCGGGTCTGGGGCCACAGGGCTGAACCGCTCGGGCCGGGCCCGCAGGAGCGCGATGTCGGCCAGGCAGTCTCCGCCCCGGGCGAGAACCCTGATCATCTGATCCATAGGAAAGGTAGGCCTCTCATTGATGGCCTGCCGCCGTGCTTGGCCAATAGATACGGGCCGCTGACGCGTGGATCGCCATGCGATCCCAAGCCGAATCAGACGAGGTTCTCCGCGGACTCGTCATCTTCGTCAGGTTCAACCTCGTCATCGACATGGTGGGCCACCGGATCAGTTGTCGATTCCGACCACGCGATGCCGAGCCAGCCCTTCAGTCGTGCGTAGGCGAGTCGAAGGAGAACTTCAGCTCGCCGATCCATGAAAGCCGGGTCCCACTCCGCGTCGCGCTGCCCGAGTGCTCGCAGGTGCGGCAGGTAACGAGACATTTGGGCCAGTTCCTCGGTCGACTGCGCGAACGCCAAGCCCGAATCGTTGAGAATGGTTTTGGCCTCCTCGGTGGTCGTAGCACCAAGTGCTGCGTACAACACCTTCTTTTCAGTCCACGGTCGCGAACTCAGCGACGTGTTGGCGGCCCCTGGCGCAAGGACCAAGTTGCCGATCTTGTGAACGATCTTGTCAGCGATCCCCTTCTCGCTGTAAAAGTCCTGATCCCATCCGCCAGTCGCTTGCTGAGGAGCGATGTGCTCGATCGTGAAGTGTGTTTCATCGGACCAGCCGTCTGATGTGAAGCACGGAGCCACGCCCGCCTTTCCCTGCTTTATAAGGCCAGGATTATCGGGGTCTTCAATGGTGTCGTGGTAGGCCGCCAGCAGAAGGAAGCGCGTCAGTGGTCGGCTGTTCTTGTAGAGAGGCAAAGATTTCGCCGCCGCTAGAAACGATGCAAGGTTCGGGATACCGCCGTACTTCTTGTCCGTATTGGACAAGCGCGCCGCGAGCTCCTCCTTCAGGGCTTCGGCGTCCACGGTTGGCTTAGGCTGCTCTGAGTTCGACACCGCCCGCGCAAGAGGTCCCATGCCAGTTAACGAGTCACCCGCCATGACGGATCGATATTGGCTGTCGATGTTCCCGGTGCCACTTCGAGTCGCTCGCCAGAAAACCGTGAAGGCGGTGGTCGCCTTGATAGCTTTTTCAAACTCCGCGATTCGTTTGTCCCGCTCCTCGCCCTCTTCTGCATGGACGGCCTCGGAGTAGAACCGCAACAAGGGTGCAATGGCGATTGTGTGGTTGAGGTCGTTTAGGAAGGCTAGACAGAGCTTGACCGTGTCCGTCATGGCGGAGGCGGGGAGTCCGACGAGCTGACGAGGAGCTTCCTTCGCTGGCTCCCACGTTGTACCAACGAAGGTCGCCGTGTCGCTCAGGTGGCGTAAGTACGCAGCGCGAGCATCGACGGAATCCTTATGGTTGTCGAAGGTGTCCTTCATGTAGACGCGTTGGTCGGAGAGCCGCTTCGAGAGCTTCTTGGCCGTCTCCGCGAGGGCAAACGTCACCAGCAGCTCACGGGTTGCATTCTGCAGCTTCTCCCCCACGCCAAATCGATCGAGGTAGCTCTGGACAGCCTTCATGCGCTCGTGCGCGTCAGAGCCTCGGTAGTCCTGAACCTTTTCCGCCATCACAACGCGCGGCAAGAACGTTTCGAAGGCGGTCAAGGGCTCACCGGTCGTGTTCAGCGACTCGAAGATGGTAAAGGCATAGTCCTCGTCCTTGCCTTGCACCACAGTTAGCGCAATGCGGTTTAGGACGTACGCAGCGAACATCACGAGCCGCATCAAGACAGCCTCGGGCTCGTCCTCCAGCTCGCGAAGCCATCTGCACAGCTTGGGGTCGAGTTCATGGTTGAACAGCGCGCGCTGAAACTCGATCTGATTGGCCAAGGTCGAGAGTGGCGGCAAATCCTCAAGCTCCTCAATCGTTGTGCGCTGAGCGAGCTTGGTCAGTGCGGCACGGATCTCGCCGAACCGCCTAATTAGATCGCCCTCGCCTTCACCTGCACCGGGACGCGCCAGCGGCCTGAAGTCCGTCGGCTTCACGGTCGGGGGCTCCGCGTCTGCCTCGACTGAGTAGGTGTAGATCAGGTTCGCAATTGGAGATTCATACTGTTTGAGCTTTGCATCCTTAGACCACTGGTCGACGAAGGCGCGGATCAGTCGAGGGTAGATCGGCGCGTCGCCGAAATTCTTTCGCTCATAGAAAGCAGTGCTGAGGGTCTGCAGGATGCCGACAGTTTCTGAGTAAAGCGATGCACGCGCAGTGTCCGTGGAATCGGGTGTCTTGCCCTTGAAGACCTTCCATGAGTGCTGGCGGGTCAGATTATGAAGGCTTACGAGTAGAAGGAGCAGGCTCGATAGACGTTGTTGCCCGTCGATCACGGTGAGTACCTTGGAGGGCACTTCCGGTTTCACAATCGGCTGCACCGTAACGTGATTGACGTCGTGGATGGTAATCACGGTGCCCAGGAAGGTGAAGCTGTCGGGAGCCTCACCGAGATTTTTCAGACCGTGAAGGGTGTCGTCGAGCAGCTTCTCGACCTTGTCCTTACCCCACCCATACGGCCGCTGATACGGCGGCAGGTACAGGCCGAGGCCATTGTCCGACAGCAACTCGCGGAGGCTCTTGCTCTGCGCCTCAAATATCTCTCTGGCCTGGGTGGGCATGGGGGGCCGTCCTCCGAATCCAACAGGCTGGTCAGGTTAGATGCGACACACCATGCAGGCGTCATCGCCACCGTCCTCCAGGAGGACGCCATCGAGCACCGTCGATAATACTTGTCCACGACTGGTTAGGGCGGACCAATCCACCCAGACCCTGTTCGGTTCTCTCATCTCCACTGTGTCCGGTCAACACAACGTGTGGATGAAAGAACAAAACCCCCCAAACCTCTCCTGCACACCCACTTTCCGTGACCTCCGGCGCGTCTACACGACGACGCTAATCCGGAGGTCATCCGTATCCACGTTGCGGTCGCCCGGCTCGGCCACGCCGATCCGTTACACCAACGTGCCCGCCAGCTCGGTCGGTGTTGTCAGTAGGACATGAGACGCTCCCCCTATGACCACCACTCACACGGGGGGCGTCTGCCTGCCCTCGTACCGCACGCTGGTAGCACTCGCGCTGGCTGCGCCCGAGGAACACGTCCGTGAACTCGCCGATTGGGTGTAGGCCTCTGTCGTACGCGGTGGGGCTACCGAACAGGCAGGTTGGGAGAGCGCTTACAAGCGGCTCCGGCTTGCCCAGGGGCTGCGCACAGTGACCTTCGACATGTCGTACGACGACGGGGGCATGTGTGCCGTCGGCAGCGACTTCGACGCCGTCTGGTCGGAGATGGTGGAGGAGTGGCAGCTGCACCTAGTACGGCTCGGCTATGTCCGGGCGGCGCTCGAAGGGCTCGTCAGGGTGCTGCACCCAGACGTCTCTCAGCCCGCTATCGCCATCGAAAGGGCGGCGCACCAGCTATCTCACCGCACCGACATCTGGCCACTGCACGCACGCGAAGTCGCTGAGCACCTCACGGCTCACGCACGGGATCGGGCCGACGGTACCGCTGTGACCGTCGCGTCCGGTGTCGCCCAGGCGATCGCCGTGCACCGTCAGGTGGTGCACGGTCTCGCGGGGGTCCCCGAGCCGACCGACGACGCGGACGCGAAGATCCACGCAGCCAGCCACGAGGAAATTTGCGCCGCCAGGGGGGCGTCCACGGCTGTAATGCTAGGGATCCAGCTGCTGCTGGCGGTAGCGCTGGCCGAAGGGAGCGTCGCGGTTCTCGACGAGGACAAGTATCTCTTCGATGGCAGGTGGGTCCCCGATGGCGCTGGCGGCAGCCGGTGGGTGGATGAAGAGATGCTCTATAGCGAGTACCTCGCGGTTCTCCACCTTGAGGCTGGCGAACCGCCCGAGCTCTGACCGGGTGCTCCAATCTGGCGGTCGGCTCTGTTCCGCATCTGGCAGAAGCAAAAAACGGGCACGGGGCGGAAGCTAGGCTTCAGCCCCGTCTGTCCCTGTCCGGTTGATTCAGGTCATGCACCAGCCGGAGTCGCAGGAACCATCCCCCTCGTCGACGGTGCTGTCTGCCAAGCCGTCTTCAGGGATTGCCTGCGCGAGCGGGCGACCGTACCTCGTGAGATACACGGAATCCCGCCCGAGTGCAGCCCGGCGTTCGTTGATCGTCTCCTCAAGCTGCACCGACAGGGCGAACAGCTCGGGTTCGTGCCTGCGCTGGTGCCGCCACGCGTCGACGGTGCGAAAGGGGCAGAAGAAGCAGGAGCTTTTCGGCGGCACCGGCAGGCCGGCCTCCATAATGATGTGCTCGCAGTCACTCCTGCGCAGCCCAAGATCGAGGAGAGGGTACTCGATGAGCTCGTGAGGCTCTCGTCGGCGCCGGTTGGCGCGGTGGATCTCGTCGAGCGATATACCGATTCCCACCGCACCCGGATGCTCTGCGGTGGCTCCATGCTCTCGGAGCCACCGCCCGATCACCTTGATTTTGAAGTCTGTTGTGCAGTTACGTCGGCCCGGAGCCCCGTTCGCCATGCGCACTGGGATGGGGATCGATCGCGTGGCCGGCCGGTTCATGCGCTGCATGAGCGTCTCGGTGGTTCCGTCACGTCGGCGCCGCCTAAGCTCCTGGACTTCGAGCCCCGCTCGGGCCGCGTACGGGATTGCGATCTCACGAACGTAGGCGAGCGTCGCCGGGTGCTCGCTGTCGTCGCCCACGTTGGCGAAGAGGAAGGTCCGAAAGTCGATCTCTCTACGGGCCGCCAGCACGAGCAGTGCTGTTGATTGCACGCCACCTCCGAAGGAGACGACCTTCACGGCAGTGTGGCTCGGCTGGCCGGAAGCGGCCTGGGGGTCGGAGTCGGCTGAGTCGGCGCTATGGGCTCCGTGGGCGCGCTGCAGAATCGACATGTGAGAGAGATTATTGACTGCAAGCCAGCTTATCAAGTGTTTCTCCCATTGTCGTCGACGAACAGTGGAACCAGCCGCAGGTGGTGTTGGCGGCGTGGGTCGTAACCGTGGGCGGACAGTTGACTCAGGGCTGAGGCTTGATCACGACGGAGTAGCCCTGGGCCAGTACCGATGCGAGGAACTCCACGGCGGCGGCCTGGTCAGCGCTCGTGAACGTTCGTGCTGCGGGCAGCACCTCTTGCGGCGGGCGCACCACGGGGGGATTGCTGGACCTGCGGCCGCGAGGCTTCTGTGGGGCGCGCTGTCCCGCACGCAGCATGGCGATCTCGGCGGTGACGACGGGCCGCTGCCTGCGTTGCGCGTCCGCAAGGATCGTTTCCAAGAGCCAGAGTGGAGAACCGGAGAGGACGAGGTCCGCCTCGGCGATACGTCGCCGGTTGCGCCACCGGGAAACCGCCTGGGCATCTCGACCGAGGACACGGCCTACCTCCTGAATGCCGAGGATGGCAGGCAGTTGTTCGTCATCCTGTAGGGCATAGCCGTGAGGGCTGCTGGCCTTATACGCTCCGAGCTGCCCCTCATCAATTCGACGGTCTCCGACGCCGCTGATGTGCAGCACCGTCGTTAGCAGCCAGTACGGGTTGCCGGAAGCGACTAGGTCGGGCTCGGGAAGTGTGCCTTCTGTGCGCCACTTCTGTGACGTTTGGCGCTCAACTCGGAAAAGGGAAGCGATCTCAGCGTGCCCGAGCAGGTACGGGACCCGCACTTGAGCCATGAGGACCTTCCCAACATCTGCGCTCCTGCCCTAAGACCGCCAGGCGGGGCGCTGCCGCCACACCTGGCTGTCCGTACAGATCCTAGGCACACCAGCGGGTCAGGCCGGGTGGCCGACAGCGGCTCAACATCAATCAGGTTTCGGGTCGTGGTCGACCTCAGTACCGATGCCGGCGTCACTTCAGGGGGCGGTTACGACAGCTCCCGCCCGTGCCTGAGCTCCCACGTTCCTACATCGGTGTAGAAGCGGCCGAAGTGCCGAAGCCACGCGGCAATGGTCTCGGTCGCTCTTTTGGCCTGCTCATCGGTTAAGCCTGCCTGTTCCTGCAGCGCATGCTGCAGGTCCACGTTGGTCAGGCGATCACCCTCCACCAGCGCCCGGAGGGCAGGAATCTCCCGCAGGCGGCTTTCGACCCAGTCTGAGAACTCCGCCTCGGTCAAGCCTGCCGGTACGCCTAGGAACGCGAGGTCCCGCAGGATGGCTGCTTCTACGGATCGCCCGAATCGAGCCCTTCCGCAGTAGTACGGGTAGACGGCCTCCGGGCGTCGTGTAACCGGGTACCAGCCCTGCTGGGCTTCCTCTCGCAGCTGGTCGGAGGCAGCCGGGCGGTGTTCCTTCAGCAGCTCCGCTTGTCTTCTCACCAGGGCGGCCATGTGGGGCGCCGCCTCAATCGCGCATGCCTCGATCTCGGCGAGTACCCGGCCGACTTCCGGATGTGTCGCGGACACCTCGACAAGGATCTCAATGTTCGGATTCGTGACCCGCCCGGTGGCCTTCCCTGTCAGGTTGGCCGACCCGATTAGACAGCGCTCGCCTGTGAGGTAGAGCTTGGCGTGCAAACTCGGGCACAGGGCGATGCGCAGCCGCTTGTCGTCCTCTGCGAGCTCAATGATCTCCGGATCCGACACCCCTGCCGCTACCTCCTCGGGAACCCACCGCGTGATGCACTCGATGCTCTCGACAGAGGCGGGAACGGCGGAGAGTGTAGCTGCCAGAACTTCTCGCTTGATGAAGGGCGCCACAAGGGTTACGCGTCCGTGGGCGCCCGTCATCAGTTCTTCGATCTGCCGCCAGATGTGGGCGGGCTCGGTCACGCGTCGCTGGCCTTCCCGTCCACAAAGTCACGGGCGTACCGTCCCCACTCGCGGCGGGCGTCCGCGATGCGTTCGCGGTCGCGGTCGGGGTAGGTCTCGTCCTCCATACGCGCCCAGGAGAAGAGCAGCAGCTTGAAGGTCTCCGCGACACGGTTGAGCCGGTCGCGCAGGTCGTCCACGTCCGCGTCTTCCGGGACGTCTTCAAGGACGGCCAACAGCTGAGCGTGCAGGGGGTGCTTCTCGTTGAAGATCACCTGCAGCATGCCAGCCATGAGGTCGATGCTGAAGAAGGCGGAGGTGTCCTGGAAGCCGGAGATCCACCGCGCGCGAAGATCCTTCTCAAGGGCCTCCTCGACCATGGACTGCGCAGTGTCCTCGTCAAGGTGGTGCCGCTGGGTGAGGGCCTCGACCTGTTCTTGCCGCTTGGTCTCGGTGGTCGCCCCTTCCTCCAGCTCGTCCGTCTTGCCGGTGTAACCCTCCTCGCTTCGGCGCTTGACGGCGTCGGTGGCCCTAGAAGCGACGTCATCGTCGTGCCGCTTATTGCTCTTACGTGTACCGACCGTCTGCTGCTTCAGCTGCCGCCGGATGGCAGGCAGGAGCTTCTCCTCTAGGTAGAGCACGAGGTCGATGAGAGGAAGACCCGGATCGCTGAACTCGGCAAGGCGCTCCTTGAACCCCTTGAAAGACTCGCCGGCCTCGGCGTGGGCCTTCCAGTCGAAGTGAGCGAGGGAGGAGAAGACAGTGGCGCCCTGCTTGTTATTCGTTACGCCGAAGATAGTGTCGAGTTCCGGCGGGAACTCCACCTCGATGCCCCACCACCGTTCCGTCGGGTCGTACCCAATGGCCCAGGATGCGTCGAGATCGAGTTCCCTGCTCTGGCGTACGAGCGAGATGCCGACGTTGCGCCTGGCGTGCTTGCCCCACGGAAGAGTTCCAGGGTCGGTCGTGCGGCTGATGCCGTCGGGCCACGGCTGCCCTTCGACATTGGCGCGCCGTGCCTCTGGGCGAGCGATGGAGGCCCGGACCGTGATGTTGTGCTTCTTGCCCTCATGGAACACAGGGAAGCGTGTCACGCCGGGCTCGGACTCGCTGCCCATGGAGAAAGGCATGAACATCGGCCTGTCTGAGAACGGCGCCGGGGTGGAAGTGGGCGCCATCAAGTAGAGGGGGTCGTTGGGGACGGCGTGGTATTCGCCGTCGACGACCTTGCCCTCGCGGACGGGCGCCATTCGGATGTCGACGCGTCCGTCGTGTAGGTAGTGCCGGTAGACGCGGCCGATCAGCTCGGCGGTGTTTTTCAGGGTGGCGGCGGCTCCGTACCAGTTGACCTTGTCCAGCTTCGTCCAGACGACGAGCGTGCCGGTGTCACCGAGCCCCTCGCTCAGGTCCCGCCAGTAGTCGGGCAGCGGGTCGTATGTGGGTTCGGGGACATCGTCGATCAGCCCTGCCTCAATCTCTTTGAGATCGAGGTATGTGTGCATGGCGTTGCCCGCGCCGTTGGTCCAGGACCAGACGTCGAGCCGGGTGCACTGGGACATGCTGGAGTTGGGCAGGCCCATGCCGAAACGGCCGATGCGGGCGGGGTCGACGCCCTGCCCGTCACCGTACTTCAGGGCGCGCCGCAGCTGCGGCGGCTCCATGCCGTGGCCGTTGTCGAGGACGGCGATGGTCTCCACGCGGTGGTTGGTCCGAGCGCCGACTTTCACGGGGTTCTCGCAGGCAAAGACCTCCACGAGGGTGGCCTTGGCGTCGATGCTGTTGTCGATCAGTTCGGCGAGGGCGTAGGCAGTGTTTTTGTAGCCGCTGTCCCGCATGGCTTTGACGGTCAGAGAGGGACTGACGATCCGGTAGTTGCTGCCGTCGCTGGTCACGATGTCTCCCATACGTCTTCCCAGTTGGTGAATGCCTCTGCCACATCGCCGAACCCGGGAAGCTCCGGGTTCACGACGGTGATGATCTCGCAGGTGGCGGTGCCGCCAGCCTTTGGGCCGCGGATGACGCGGCCGACCATCTGGCTGTAGAGCACCAGGGACTTGGTCGGGCGGGCGATCACTGCAGCGCTAGCGGCCGGGGCGTCGAAGCCGGTCGTCAGGACCCCGAAGTTACACAGAACCATGGGGCGCCGACCGGCCCCCTTAAACCGAGAGATCACCTGGCTGCGGTGCCGAGGGGAGGACTCGCCGGTCACGAACTCAGCATCGATGCCAGCCGCGGACAGGACGGCCGCGATCAGCCGGCAGTGGTCGACAGAGGCGGCGAACACCAGAATCCGGCGGTGCTGCTTGAGCAGCTCCATGATGGTCTGGACGATCTTGAGGTTCCACTGCTCGTCCCGCGCGAGCTCGGCCATCATCACGGCCGGGATGTCGAACGACCGCGCAAGGAGCTGTTGATCCTGAGCCGACAGGTGCATACCCGGCTCAGAGGCCACTGTCCTCATCAGCGGCTTGGCCAGGTATCCCTGCTCAATCAGGGCTGTCACCGGGTTGGTGTAGCCCTCGATCTCCAACATCACCTTTTGTCGGGAGAAGTAGTCGGAAAGCTCCTCGTCCTTGGATATATCCGCCCAGGTCCGTCCCGGCGTGGCCGTCAACCCCAGGAGGCTAGTGTCATGGCGGATCGTCAGTTCGTCGACCACCCTCTGGAAAGTGGGAGCGATGATCTGATGAGCCTCATCGAAGATGGTCAGGGTGCTGCGTGCCGCAAGGGTGGCCAGGAACTGCGAATCCGACTTGACAGTCGAGACGGCCTTCTCCAGGCCGAGAACGACCAGCCCATCGGTCACCTCCGTGAGCTCTGCAGGGGCGTTGCCCCATACACGAAGAAGGGGGAGCGGACGGTCACCGACCTTGGCCCAGGCGCGTTCAAACTCTGAGGCGGCCTGCTCCAGCAGCTCCTGCCCGTGCGCCAGCCACACCACCACGGTCGGTTCGTGCTGCCGTAGATGATCGCAGATCAGGCTCATGCCTGTTCGGGTCTTGCCAACGCCAGTGGGCAGATGGAGCACTGTCCGCCGCGAGCCGTCGTACAGCAGTTCCTTGACCTGGGCCGCCGCATGACGCTGATGCGGGAACAAGGCATACTCGGGCGCCGCCTCCTGTTTGAACGCCGGCGGGAGGGACGGCACCCGGTCGATCGTGAAGCCGAAGAACTCAAGCAGCTCGCGCCGCTCGTCCGCCGTCCACTTCAGGCTCCGCAGATAGCCCAGCGGTGCCTGCCCATCGCCTACCGAGCCAAGCCGCTGCGCCAGCTCGGCCTGCTTGGGGCTCGGAACCATCTCTATGAGAGTGGAGCGTTCGGCCTCGTCAGCGACCAGGCGCTCGGCGTCGATAGCGATCGGGGCAACGGCCCGCAGCCGGTCGTCTGGCGCTGTGCCCCCCTCGATCAGATCGAGCAGGGCACACAGCTGCTCGCCGAGATGTGCCCGGATGTATGACACCGGCGCACCAGCGAGGAGTGCCTTGAACGACATCCCCGGTGACCAAGCCGTCACGGACTCACCTGCCCGTTGCGTAGCGGACACCA
The DNA here is from genome assembly GCF_002149035.1 of Streptosporangium minutum. GTDB lineage: Bacteria > Actinomycetota > Actinomycetes > Streptosporangiales > Streptosporangiaceae > Streptosporangium > Streptosporangium minutum. The sequence goes on along the minus strand of NZ_NGFP01000014.1, from coordinate 33,766 downwards.
GCCTGCACGCGCCTCGGTCGGCGCAGTCGTCATGAACTTCCACCCCCAGTTCGAGCACGCCAAGCACCGCCCCAAAGTGCCGGCACCGCAACGTCGCAGCGTGCGAACCACCCTAATCAGGGGCGCTGACAACAGGGGCGCTATTAGGCGAAAACCTCAGCCAGGGGCGGGATTTGTCGCTCTCTGACCAGAATCCCCGACCCCTTGGGCTGATCTTGCTGCAGGCAAGCTGCGCGCACCGCACCCAGGTGTAGAACATTCGTTCAGTAGGCGGCCTGTGATGTCACGCGTCTGAGTGATTTCAAGCAGTAGATCTTGCCGCATGGCTAAGATCGGCTTGCTCCTGGTGGAAACCCGGATGCGGGACGAGCTTTCCACCAGCAGTACATTGATGTGCGACACAAGTGACGGGTGGCAGATGATGAACGGGTCTCATGGGGCGGGTATGTCCTACCTTGACTACAATGCCACCGCACCGATCCGGCCTGAGGCTGCTGCAGCCGTCATTGAAGCCATGCAGTCGGTCGGAAACGCCTCAAGCATGCACCAACCGGGACGGCAAGCCGCGCATCGGGTCGACCTTGCTCGTCGACAGCTAGCCGGCCTGCTTAACTGCTCACCGGGCGAGATCATCTTCACGTCCGGGGCTACCGAGGCGAACAACCTGGCCCTCCGCTCTGCCTACACACCTGGAAATTCGCTAGTGACGAGCCCGGCAGAGCATCCTGCTGTTCTGGAGACAGCCCGGATGGTGACCGCCGAGCGACCAGAGGATCTTGTGCTGCTACAGGTCGGCTCCGACGGCCTGGTGGATCTCAACGCCTTGGAGCAGGTCTTCGTGACACGAAGCGGGGGGGTCGTCTCCCTGATGGGAGCGAACAACGAGACCGGTGTCCTAACCGACCTTCGAGTCGTGGCCAAGGCGGTCCGTGAGGCCGGCGCCCTCATTCACACGGACGCCACCCAAATCGTCGGTCGCCTGCCTGTAGACGTTGCTGAACTCGATGTCGACCTGCTGTCGCTGTCGGCCCACAAGTTCGGTGGCCCGCAGGGTGTCGGCGCGCTGTATGTGCGGCGTGGGACGCCACTGCCGCACCGGCCGCTCCTGGTGGGTGGTGGGCAAGAGCGTGGCTGGCGCGCAGGCACTTTGAACGTGGCGGGGATCATCGGTCTGGGTGCTGCAGCCGATGCCGCCCGACGCAACCTTGGTGAGGAAGCCGAGCGTGTCGCCGCACTGCGCGACCGCCTCGAACGCCTGCTGACCCTTGCTCTGCCTGACTGCCGTCTCAATGGCCGGCGGGATCAGCGACTCCCCGGTGTAACGAGTATCACCTTCCCGGGGGTGCCAGCGGATGCCGTGCTGGCGGCCATGCCCGACGTCGCCGCTTCGGAGGGCAGCGCGTGTGCATCCGGTGCCCCGACGCCGAGTCACGTGCTCCTGGCGATGGGACTGTCCCGGGAGGCTGCAGACAGCACGATCCGCTTCTCGCTGGGCTACGCCACCACGGACGCCGAGATTGAGCACGCGGCGCAAGCCGTCGTACGGGCCGTGACTCAGGTTCGTTCCTCGCTGGCCGAAGCCGATGGCCCTCGCTGACTGTTACCCCGTTTAACACCTCGTTAGAGCAATCGCATCGAACATGGAGAGGTTCCGGATGTCAGACAGCCGGCTTGGGGAAGCCGCCCATTTTTCCTTCGCGCGACATGAGACCTTCGCGCCCCGCTTCGGCTGGCTGCACAAGGCGTATACGCAGGTCAAAGATGATCCGAGCGCGTTCCTCGCGGATGACGCCCCGGTGCTGTTCGGTGTGGGCAAGAACATGGTCAACGCCATGCGCTACTGGTCGCGGGCCTTCAAGCTGACCCGCGAGCACTACCCGACGAGCGGGGCGCGCTCCAAGCACTCCTTCCCCACGTGGGAGGCCCGTTGGCTGCTCGACGATGACGGCGCCGACCCCTATCTGGAGGAAAATGGCAGCCTGTGGTTGCTGCACTGGTGGCTGGTCTCTTCCCGTCCCGGGGCCAAATGCTGGGCGCCGACCTGGTACACGTCCTTCCACCTCGCGCCGTTCTCCCGATTCACGGTGGCGGACATGACGCAGGTCGTCACCCGGCATGTGAACTTCTCCTACAAGGAGGGCCCGGTCGAAGCCTCGATCGTCCGTGATATCGACTGCTTGACCAAGATGTACGCGCGCAGCGCTCCGGAGAAGGCCGGCTCCCCCGGCAGCTATGAGGACCTGCTCGCTTGCCCCTTCCGCGACCTTGACCTCCTTACCTTTGTCGGCACGCGTGGCAAGCCGGAGTGGCAGTTCACTAGCGGGCACCGCACCACGCTACCCGCCCGGGTCCTGGCCTATGCCTGCCTCGACTACGCCGCCAAGTTTTCCCGTCAAGCCAACTCGATCTCCGTTGCCCGCCTGGCCAACGAGCCGGGTTCCCCGGGGCGAGCCTTCCGCGTCGGAGAAAACGAGATCGTCATGGCGCTGCAGAAGGTCGCCGCGGACCACCCGCAACTCAACCTGACCGAGGCCGTGGGACAGCGCAGCCTCGCGTTCGCGGCCGACCCCTTCGCACTGGCTTGGGAAGTGCTCGACGAGCAGTACGACTTCGTCACCCGCTGCCCCAGTTTCCCTACCCGCGAAGAATGGGCCGCCAAGTTCCCCAGGCTCGCCGAGGCCGAGCAGAAGGAACTCACCGCCAACACCGCCAATATCGCCGACACCGCCGAGCCACTCTTTGAGGAGACCGCGTGACCACCGCAACCCCCACGCGGACCCCCGGCAGCCCCACGACCTCCGCCCCGCAGTTCCCCGCTGGCCTCGAACTCGTCGGCTCTCAGATGCGCTCGACGAACCTCGAGCGGGACGTCACGGACGCCCTACACGACCCCTACGTCGGCGCCCGGGCGGTCGACGTTCTGGAACGCATCGCGAGCGCACTTGCCGACCAACGCCGGACCCGCGCCTGGTCGTTCACCGGGCCATACGGATCCGGTAAGTCCACTCTGTCCAACTTCATCGATGCCTTGCTCGGGCGGGACGCCCAGCGGCGCAGCGAGGCCGAGCGCATCCTCGACGAGTCTAGCCCCGCCCTCGCTCAGCGCCTGGCCGCAGCACGCGACGCCATCGCCCCTGACGGGTTCCTCGGTGGCGTAGCCACCGCACGCCGTGAACCCCTGGTCGCCACGCTCGCCCGGGCCCTCCACACCGCGGCGGAGCGACGCTGGGGCAAGCGCATCTCGAAAGCCATCGCCGCGGCCCTCGCGGCGTGCGCGGACCCGGACACTGCCAGCGCCAAGGACATCCTCGACGCGGTTGCCGCACTGACGGCGGACGGGCAGCAGCCCCTGCTCCTCGTCATCGACGAGTTCGGCAAGACGCTGGAACACCTCGCTGGCCACAACGAGTTCGCTGATGCCCAGCACGACCTGTTCTTGCTGCAGGAACTCGCGGAGAAGTCGGCCGGCCCCAATGGGCTGCCCGTCTACCTAATGACCCTGCAACACCTGTCGTTCATGGACTACGCCTCACGGTCCAGCGAACTCAAAACCCGTGAATGGGCCAAGATCCAAGGGCGCTTCGAGGACATCACCTTCGTCCCTCACTACGGCGACTCCCTACACCTGCTGCGGCGCTACCTCGACCACTCGGCGGTCAGCCCAGCAGGACAGGCACTGATTACCGCGTCGGCCCAAGCGTCCGCGGAAATTTGGACGGACCATGGCCTAGGGGTCCTGGCTGAACTCGGACCCGAACACTTCGCGGACCTCTATCCGCTGCACCCCATCACGGCCCTCGCCGCACCGATCCTCGCTGCCCAAATTGGCCAGCACGACCGCAGCATCTCAGGCTTCCTCAACAGCGGGGAACCGAATACCGTCCGCCACTCGCTGGCCCGGCACAGCAGCGAGAAGGCCGACCGTGCCAGCACGGTGCGACTGCCGCAGCTGTACGACTACTTCCTCAACTCTGGGCGAACCACCCTGCTCGCTTCCGCCAACGCGAGCCGGTGGATCGAGGTCGACTCGCGCATCCGGGACGCCAACGGCCTCCCGGACCCCGATCAGGACGTTCTGAAGACCATCGGTGTCCTCAACCTGATCGACTCCGATGGGGTCCTCAGCGCCACCGCGCCGATGATCCACTTCGCTCTCCACGATCCCACTGAGGTCGCTGACCCCGATGCCTTCACGGCGCTCGAAGAGCGACTCGCCGACCTTGTCCGCCGGGGTTTCGTGGTCCACCGTGAGTTCAGTGGCGAGTACCGGGTCTGGCAGGGCACGGACGTCGATATCGACGGCCGGCTCAAGGAAATCATTAGCCACTTCGATGACGCCTCGGTCATCGATCGTCTCGCCAGTCTCGTCCCGCAAGCATTCGTGGCTGGCCGCCATAGCCAGGTCACCGGCATGATGCGCGTGTTCTACACTGCGGTCAGCGGTCCGGAGACCAAGACAGTTGCCGCCCCGGACAAGTTGAAGGAGCCTGCCGACGGTCTCGTCGTCTTCCACCTCGGCACCGATGCCGACCGGCCGAACGTCGACTCGCCCCTGCCAGTGCTCGTCAGCACCACGCCACACCCTGACGTGGTGCTCACGACGGCGACCTACCTGGTCGCGCTGAAGGAACTCAGCAATGACCAGGGCCTCGACCACGTCGCCCGGCGGGAAGTCACCGAGCGGATTGTGCAGGCCGAAGCGGAACTGCGGGAGCTGATGCAGGATGCCTTCTACCCGCCATCCTCCGAGGCGTCGTGGAGCCTGTGGCATAGCGGCATCGCCCCTGGCGAAGAACCAGCCGCCTCCAACCTGACGGCCCGGAGCCTCAGCGGACTGGTCTCCCTGGCCTGCGAATCGGTGTACCCGCACACGCCCCACATCCGCAACGAGATGCTCGGCCGCCATGTCCTGACCAGCCAGGCCGCCCAGGCTCGCGGCATACTGCTGACGGCCATGTTCTCTGCATCAGGGCAGAAGAACCTTGGCTTCACTGGCGGCTATAAGCCCGAGCGCGCCATGTACAGCGGCGTGCTGGCCTACCTCGGCCTGCACCGCGAGAACGGCGTAGCCCAGGCCGAGAGCCATCAGGAAAGCCTGCTTCCCTACGGCTTCTCCTCGCCTGGGGAAGGCCACGAGCACGCCCAGCCCGCCTGGAACGCGTTGAACGAGGTACTCACCGGTGCCACCGAGCGCCTGAGCATCGAGGAGGTCATCCGGACCCTGATGAGCCCGCCCTTCGGGCTCAAGGCCGGAGTCATTCCGGTGTTCCTCGTGCCAGCCCTCGTCATCCACCGGCACGATGTCGCCCTGTTCGAGGAAGGCACCTACCTGCCCCGGCTGACCATCGACGTGGTCGAACGCCTCGTTAAGGGCCCGGGACGCTTCTCGGTGAAGTACACGCCGGCCGGAGACGGCCAGCGCGGCAGCATTATTAAGAAGCTGATGATCTCCCTCGGCGTGGAAACACCACGCTCCAAGGCTCTACGCAACCCAGACCTGCTCGCGGTCGCCAGTGCCCTGATCATGCGGGTGGCCGATCTCAACAAGTACGCCCGCACTACCAAGAACATCTCTGCCGATGCTCGCGCCGTGCGCGCGACCATCGCGAAGGCGGTGGACCCCGACAAGCTGGTCTTCCATGCACTGCCGAAAGCTCTCGGTCTCCCCGAGGTCCCGGCACGCACGCGCGGCAACACGGAAGCGGCGACCACTTACGTCGAACGCCTCACCGCGGCTGCGGACGAACTCGTCGCGATCGACAATCGGCTGCGCGCCGAGGTCGTCCGAGTACTGGCCAAGGAGTTCCGTCTGCTGGCCGAACTGTCCCAGCTGCGTACCCAGCTCGCGGCCCGTCTGCGAGGCTTCGCAGACGCCGTGCTGGCACCAGAACTGCGGGGCTTCGTCGACTTCGTCCTCAGTGACAGCCTCGAAGACGACGACTGGCTTGAGCCCATCGTTGTACGCCTGACCAACTCCGCCCTCGGAGACTGGGACGACCACGAAGCCAAGGTCTTCCCCCAGAAAGCCCGGACGATGGCTGCAGCCCTCGACCGCGTCGGGCACCTGCACTATGCCGGGCGTGAGATCCGTGGCCGGGAAGAGAAGCTCGACGCGCAGCTGTTGACCTTGACCGACAGCGCCGGCGTAGAGCAGCGCACCCTGGTCTACGTGCCCGAGCAGGTCCGTGGCGAGGCCGACACCCTCGCCGTCGACGTTCTGAAGCAGGCCGAGAAGGCGCTCGGCCCGGATGGCGCACGCATTCTGCTAGCTGCCCTGGCCCAGCGCGTGACCGATGCCGCCACAGCGGCGAGTGAAAGGAAGGCAGAGGGATGACCGAAGGAGTCGACACCAAGAAGGTCCGGCACGTGCTCGGTATCTCGGGCGGCAAGGACTCTTCCGCGCTCGCTGTCTATATGCGCGACCGAGTCCCGGAGATGGAGTACTTCTTCTGCGACACCGGCGCCGAACTGCCTGAGACCTACGAGTACCTCAATCGGCTTGAGGCCGCCTTGGGCAAGTCGATCGTGCGGCTGAACGCCGACCGCGACTTCGACCACTGGATGGAGGTCTACCAGGGCACTCTGCCCAGCCCCCAGATGCGCTGGTGCACCAAGAACCTAAAGATCAAGCCTCTGGAAGACTGGGTCGGTGATGACAAGGTCATCTCCTACGTCGCCATCCGCGCCGACGAGAACCGCCTCGGCTACGTCAGCACCAAGCCGAATATTGAAGCCGTCTTTCCCTTCCGCGAGGACGGCATCGACAAGGACGGAGTGATGCGGATCCTCGACGAGGCTGGCATCGGTCTTCCCGACTACTACGAGTGGCGCACTCGCTCAGGCTGCTACTTCTGCTTCTTCCAGCGCAAGCACGAGTGGGTCGGCCTCAAGGAGCGGCACCCCGACCTGTACGAACGGGCCGTCGAGTACGAGGAGAAGGTCCGATACCGCCACACCGCCATGAAGGGCCGCAACTACACCTGGTCGCAGGGGGAGTCCCTTCCGGAGCTGATAGCGCGCAAAGACGAGATCGAGGCCAAGCACCAAGCAGCGTTGGAGCGCGCCGCCAAGCGCATCAAGCCCAACCGGCCCCTCCTGGAAGTCCTCAGTGACGCCCTCGACTCCGATGATGACGAGGCTGGCTGCTCCGTCTGCCACCTCTGATAGGACTGGCGCCCGTACCCAATCGCTCAGGCCCACCTCGCGGATGCTCTTCGCGAGGCGGGCCGTTGCCGTCAGTCGTTCGTGGACACCAGACATCGAACGACTGACTGCTCTTGGAAGGTGGCGTCCGACAACAGCAGACCCATCGCTCGCTCGATGAGGGGTGAACGGCTCACGCGGTCATCGATCTCAAATCCTTGTCACTATCTAAGATGTAGCAATCGATGACTGCGTAGCACCCGACCGCATCGATTCAGTGCCTCCCACCAGCCATCTTCGGTGCCGATCAAGTGTGGTTGCTCATAAAGACCTGCTTTGATCTCGGCGTCAGTCAGCCTCCTGTATTTAGGCGCGTCGGGGTCGTCAGATGCTAGGAACTCGTGCTTGCGGTGAAGCAGCGGCCGGTTGGTTGAATTGGCGTATGACAGAAATGAAGACTTCAGTGTTTTCAGGTCAACGGTGTAGGACGACAGCAAATGAGGATGTTGATCGGTTTCGAAGTCGGGATAGTCCAGCCAGCTGACTCCCCGGCCTTGATGCCGGAGCTTCGCGATGGTCAAGTCGGCGGGACGGCCGCGATGCTGGCGCAGCGCTCGTATAGGCGGAGTACGACAGGCATGCGGTGGATCGCACGTCGATGGACGTACAACGCAGTCGGGGTAAATTTCCCAGCCACCGAGCCCGTCATGGCCCGCCGTACGTATCCGTCGTCACGCAGCTTGAGCAACAGCCGGTCGGTGCGCTGACAGGCTTCGGCGTAGAAGGAAAAGAAAGTACGTACATCGAGCTGGACCGTCAAGGGCAGGCTGCTAGAGGGGCCGCGACCGTGGAACAGCTCGACGGCTAGGAAGAGCAACGTATCCAGTGTGGTCCTCTTGACTCCAGCCTCGACCTTTGTCGGGTCCGCCGATTGGTTCACAAGGCGGTGCAGCTCACTTGGACCCAGACTGCCAAGAAGCCCTGCCATTGCAAGAGGCATCTCTTCTAGGCGAGGAATACGCCCACGCCGCTCCAGATAGTCCACGACGGCAGCGATGGCTGAGGTCGCATCCTCAGAGGAGAGCCACTCCGAGCTGGATGTTACCCGTCGGGCCATGTAGCGTAGGCGAGCGTCGTCGCTTTTGAACGCATACACGATGCCCGGTGCGGCCGACAGGCATCGCACGTTGGTCGTGTCCTGGACGTAGTCGCGGAGCTCGCCCGCCGCAAACAGATACTGAAACGTGTTGCGGCTGGTGAGGATCCCGTCGCCGTGCTCCTCACCCTTGATCTGGTTGCGCTCCCAACGAAGGCGCGCAGATACCACCAGCGCTGTCTTAGAACGTGTTTGAGAGGTGATCGTGAAGCCACTCCGTGAGGGGGTAGGAGCACAGGCATGACACGACGCCCCTTTCTACCCCTCTGATCTGACCGATGAGCAGTGGGCGCTGATCGAACCGCTGCTTCCCGTCCCGCACTGGGACGGCCGCAAGGAGAAACATCCGCGCCGGGAGATGGTGGATGCGATCTTGTATGTCGTGCGTACCGGCTGCGCCTGGCGGCAGCTGCCGGCCGATTTCCCGCCCTGGCAGACGGTGTACTGGCACTTCGTCCGCTGGGAGGAGCAGGGCGTGACCCAGCGGATCGTCGACGTCCTACGGCGGCGGGTCCGCCGCAGCGCCGGCCGCCAGGACGAGCCGTCGGCGGCGGTGATGGACAGCCAGAGCGTCAAGGGCGCCGACACCGTCGGGGCCGACAGCCGCGGCTACGACGCGAACAAGAAGACAGGCGGCCGCAAGCGGTTCGTGGTCACCGACACGCTCGGCCTGCTGCTGGCGGTGATGGTCCGTCCGGCCAGTGTGCAGGACCGCGCCGGGGCCACGACCCTGTTGCTGGGGTTGTACCTGACCGGTGCCTGCCGGGTCGTCTTCGCCGATCAGGGCTTTTCCGGGCGGCTGGTGGTCTGGGCGCGTGAGGTGCTGGGCATCATCGTGCACATCGTGGCCAAGCCCGCTGACCAGCGCGGTTTTCAGGTGCATTCCAGGCGGTGGGTGGTCGAGCGGGCGCTGGCGTGGCTGATGATGCACCGGCGGCTGGCGCGCGACTACGAGCGGCAGGCACCGACGAGCGAGGCGATGGTGCGGTGGGCGGCGATCAGCACGCTGCTGCGGCGTATCACCCGGGGTCATCCCGTCCAACGGTCCGGAGCGCGCCCACTCGAATGGACCCACTAAAGCCGATGATCAGCTCTCAAACACCTTCTTAGCCAGCTCCCATGCGCGCTTCAGGGTGCGTTGTCGCTCGGCGCGGTCTTCGATCACGTTCACAACGTAGGTAAGCAGCACGATGTCGGCTGGCTCCAAGCGCCCGTCCGGGAAGTAGACCGGGTCCCACCCGGAGACATCGAGATCTAGACCTTGCAGAGCGCGTATTTCTCCGCCCCGACCACAGCCGTAATCGAGAACGGACGTTCCTGGGACCAACTGCAAATCGATCACAGCTTGTCGGGCCGGCGCCGACATGCCGGTGCGGCCAATCGCTGTCAACTGCCTATTGCTGCGCCACCCTTGTCGTGTCATCGATGCCTCTCACCCCGTAAGACGGTTCGAAGGCGACTTGGCTGGAGCACCTCACCGCCTTATCAAGGGGTCGATCTTGCCTGCATCGTCGAACCTATGCGGTAGATCCCCCGCTGCGAGGGATGTTTATACCCTCCGCCTCCAATGATGCCTGGCAATAGGTGATCGAGCTCTCCCTACCGAAGCCGAACACCGCGGCTGCCCGAAAGAACCATCCTTGTGGGGAGCTCTAGCCGATATATTACAAACTCCTGATTCTGCGCACCTCGTTGTCGACTTCCCTGGCCTCATTGAAACGATTCTCATCGATAAGTGCAATGCAGAGTATGTGGAGAATCGATAGGAGGAGGTCGGCATTGTTGCTTGTTCGACAGAGCTCTGCAGCCTTGTAATAATAGTCGATTGCCTCACCGGCGCGATCCGCGCATAGAAGCATAAATCCTAGCGACTCAAGCGCCGCTATCCTGTTCTCATCATCTCCTGTCGATGTAAAGGATCGAATAGCGTCCTGATAAGCGGCAGTTGCTTCTGACAATTTGTCCGCGCGGTCTAGGGCCCTTGCCAGGTTCAACCAAGCCTGGCCGAGAGCATGGATGTCGGAGCCTTCGATAGATATGTCTACGTCTTCGCGATAAGCATTGATTGCTTCATCTATGCGGCCCATGGCATGAAGCGCATTTCCCAGACTACCCCATGCGGCAGCCTCGCCGTGTTTATCGCCTGTACTACAATAAAAGTCCAGCGCATGTCGATGCTCTATCTCTGCCTCTTGGAAACGGCCGGCCTTGAGAAGAGCGGTGCCATAGAGATTCTTAAGAGCCGCAAGGTTGCGGGGATCTCCGCTCTCTTGCGCCATTCTTACTGCCTCTCGATGCATGGCGAGTGCTTCCTGTAGCCCATGCATATCTAACTCGAGCGCCGCAGCGTAGTTGCCAAGAGCTCCAGACAGATGCTGATGATCATCAAGCTTACGGAAAAGTTCGTAGGTCTGTCGGCTGGCCTCAACGGCATCGGCTATGCGTTCAGATTCACGGCAAGCCATGCCGTAGGTGTTGAGAGAAGCAGCTTCACCACGTTGGTCATGCCGACTGCGAAAGAATTCGACCGCTTCCTGGCTTACAGTGATCGCACGACTGAAATCTCGATTGTGATGATATGCCAAAGCTAGATTGTTCATCGCCCATCCTTCACTTAGGGCGGTTTTGTGTTGGCGAATGAAATCGAGACCGGAGACTGCGACTCTGATCCAGTCATCAAAATAACGGTAGAGGTGAAAGAACTGGCCCAGTGTAAGAGACATCGCTGCGCTAAGCTCGTGTGGAATGACGGCGGTTGCTACTAGATTGCTGTATTCTTCTTGCAGCCACTTCACTTCGTCTGAACGATGCTCTGGTGCAGTGAAGCTTTCATGTCCTAGCTCTGCTATCGCTTGCTCCGCAGTGGCGAGATAGAAGAAAAGCAGTCTTTCTTGTGCTTGATGGCGCTGATCTTCGTTACTCATGGCGTTTCCACGCTCATCAGCATAGATTCGAATCAGATCATGCATTCGCCATCGTCCCCAAGAGCGGCCGACCTCAATAAGATGAGCGCGCGCTAGGTCTTGTAGAAGAATCTCTGCCTCGGAATTCTTCGACAGATGGACGGTAGCTCTAGTGGAGATATCTGGCCCGCTGTTAATCGTTAAGAGACGAAAGAGCTTAGCATGTTGAGAAGTAAGCTGCTCGTAGGACAAATCGAACGCGGCCCGTACAGCCCGCTCTTCGCGGGAGAGCTTGCTGAGTCGGGTATGTGTGGCTTCAAGAGCCTTAGCGAGGGATGCCAATGGGCGTAGAGTGAAATCGGCAAGAAGAGCTGCCGATATTTGGAGAGCAAGTGGGAGGTACCCACACAGTTCCACTATCTGCTGCGCAGCCTCCGGCTCTTTCTCAACCCGAGAATCCTGACTTCCGTGCGATTGTTTTAGTACACTATGTATGAGCCTTTTGGCGTCGGGAGCATCCAGGACCGACAACTCGTGGACGCGTGCGCCCAAGGCGAGTGTATGTCTTGATGTGACTATTGCACGACCGCTCGAGGGCAACAGGGATAGGACCTGCTCAATACTAGAAGCGTTATCGGCGATGATTAGGACATCCCTGCCCTGGTCAGATAAAGCGGAAAGAGCGGAACGATACAACCGTGCTCGGTCTTGGGTGTCCGCAGGTATATGCTCTCCAGATACGCCTAGTGCTTCAAGGAATGCCGCTAGAGCGCGTTCTGGGGATAGACGTCTGTGGTTGTCGTAGCCGAATAGATCTATGAACAGGACACCCCCGCGGAACCAGCCCTTATCCTTTATCGCGCGCTGCGCTGCTTGCAAAACGAGCTCAGTCTTTCCTATCCCAGGCATTCCTGTAACGAGCGAAACGCCTATGCCGTGATCTGGAGCAATTGACCCCAGCAGAGCGTCGAGTTCAAGTGTCCTCCCTACAAATGTCTCAGAATGGCGAGGAAGGCCCTCCAGTGCTGGAGTTGTCCGAAGAGGGAGGTGGACGGATATATCTCTTCCTTGGATTACGGTGTCGAAATATATTCCGCCACGGATCTGGTTATTTGTGCTGTTTTCGTCGAAAGTACCGGTTGTGCCGTTGGCGGCTTCCATTGCGTACTCCGATTGCTCTGCTTCGGTGGAATGTCTACTTCGTTAGGATTGTGGGTATTTCCTGTCCCGCTGTACCTTGTGGCCGTTTAACGTTCATGCGACTAATCGGAGGATGCGAGCGATGTGCCCGCGGTGAGTTATGTTTTATCGCTATCTTGGGTTTCGTCCGTTTGTGGCGGGTTCGATGATGATGGTGGTGCTTGTTGTGAGGCTTTATGGTTCGAGACTTCTATATCGCGACCTTGAATGACAGGGCCGAAAAATGAGCCCCCCATTATGTTGTTATTTATACTGCCGAACTGGGTCTTCTCTGGTTCGCTGGCGGGCGTAGACTCGGACAGTTGTGCGGCATTGATTCGCTTATTGCGCTCCGTGACAGTTCCATAGATCGCTAGAGCCAGTCCAGCCAGACCAACGAACACCCCAACCACACTGGCCGTTTTGTCGGCTTCATCCAGTTCGATTTGGTAGAAGTAGATAGCCATGCTGACAGCGGTGGCTGCAACGAGGATTATGCCTATCCACTTCAGGACACGTTCCGTCACTAGGGGCTCCTCTCTGGGGGCTTGGGTTACACGAGGATCGGGATGGCTACTGTAACAATCGGACGATCACATGACTGACGATCACATGACTGACATACTCGTGCTTTGTTGGCGGCCCGCGGTCCTCGACGGAGTGTCGCCTCAGGCGTTTGATCGCGAGTAAGAGCCTGCGCGTCAGCGGGCTGACATACACGGTGCTGGAGCCACGGTGTTTCGCCCGTGAGCGTGCGCTGGCTGCCCGGCGAGGACTTTCACCCGCAGCCGTACAAGCAGCTCGCTGCCTCCAACGTCGCCGAGGGCCAGCACGACGAGGCTCGTGCCGGCATGTACGCGAAGGAACGGCGTCAGCAGCGGGCGCGGGTGGCCTTAGATCGGAGCAGTAGCGCCGCATCTAAGCAGGGCCCGATGCAATGTCCCCTTCCAAACCCTCCATCGAGTTCGGGTCAACGGTCGCCACTACTTGAGGGCAAGTCTCCCGAGTATCGTCCATGTTCTCCTGCTCTTGGAGCAGGAGATTCAGGTGGTATGCCGCCGCGGGGGCGTAATCCGGGTGGCCGGAGTCGATGGCGTGCTGGAAGGCGGCGAGTGCGCTGTCTGCGTCGCCCTGTTCCATAAGCAGGACGCCCAGGCTGAACGCCGCAATGGGGCTTTCTTCGGGTCGATCGGAGTCGATGGCGTGCTGAAAGGCGGCCTGTGCGCCAGCTGGGTCGCCCTGTTCCATGAGCAGGACGCCCAGGCTGAATGCTGCTGCGGGTGCGTGGTCGGGTTGGCCGGAGTCGATGGCGTGCTGGTATGCGGCCTGTGCGCCAGCTGGGTCGCCTTGCTCGTCCAGCAGGAGGCCCAGGTGGACTGCTGCTTTGGGTGCGTGGTCGGGGTGGCCGGAGTCGATAGCGAGTTGGAAGGCGGTGCGTGCGCCGTCTGTGTCGTTTAGCTGCGAGAGCAGGAGACCTAGGTGGACCGCCGCAAGGGGGCTTTCTTCGGGCTGGCTGGAGTCGATGGCGCGCTGGTAGGAGGTGCGTACGCCGTCTGTGTCGCCCTGTTCCATGAGCAGGAGGCCCAGATGGACCGCTGCTTTGGGTGCGTGGTCGGGCTGGCTGGAGTCGATGACGTGCTGGAAGGCGGCCTGTGCGCCGTCTGTGTCGTCCCATTTCATGAGCAGGATGCCCAGGTTGTACGCTGCCGTGGGACCGTGGTCGGGGTGGCCGGAGTCGATGGCGTGCTGGTAGGCGGCGCGGGCGCCGTCTGCGTCGCCCTGTTCTTGGAGCAGGAGGCCCAGGTTGTACGCTGCCGTGGGACCGTGGTCGGGGTGGCCGGAGTCGATGGCGTGCTGGTAGGCGGCGCGGGCGCCGTCTGTGTCGCCCTGTTCTTGGAGCAGGATGCCTAGACCGCATGCCGCCATGGATGCTTGATCAGGTTGCGTAGAAGTGATTGCCTTACGAAATGCCGTAATTGCGTGGTCGGTGTGCTGGCGATCATAGGCAGCGAAACAGATGTCTAGGGCATCTCGTGGAGTGATGAAGTCAAGCAATTCTGGCCAAAGTTCGACGGGAATGGGCCGAGGCGCGTGGTCGGTGCCTTCATCGGCGGAGACCACATGGTCCAGCGCGTCCCATCCATCCTGCCCACTCGTGGTAATGACGGTTCGAGTGAGTAGAGCCACTTGAGAAGCAACTGGTACCGCAGCCTATTGAGTCAAGCCGGTGTTGTATTGCTCAGTAGAGGCGGGCATTCCGACCTGGACCATGGGTAGATATACGGCAAACAGGCGACGCAGCTCAGAGTCGGATATGGGCCTTTTCAAACCGGCCCGACGGCCATCTACGGCGGCCCGGACTAGACGATTGAGTCCAAGGGATAGCGGCACAGAGACATGGCCGCGGAGATAGCACGAGGGTGTCCACGCTCAGTTTGTGACGACCGAGATAGACACCCTCGCAACCGCACTCTACGTGCATGTGGACGATCTGCTGAAGGCTTCGCCGGATCTAGGCCCGTGGCGGCCGAGGGTCGGCCTGGCCCCGAAGCTGAGCGATGCCGAACTGGTCACCCTCGCGGTGATGTCGGCCCTGCTCGGGTTCACCTCCGAGCGGCGCTGGCTGCGCTATGCCCAGGCTGAACTGACCGGCATGTTTCCCTACCTGCCGGGCCAGTCCGGATACGGCAAGCGGCTGCGTAAGGCATCCGCCCTGGTCACCCGCGTGATCAGGATGCTCGGCGCCGACACCTCGTTGTGGAGCGATGATGTGTGGGTGGCCGATTCCACCCCGGTGGAGTGCGGCCGCTCCCGCGAGACGGTCAAGCGCAGCGACCTGGCCGGATGGGCGGCCTATGGCTACTGCGCCAGTCATTCCCGCTATTTCTGGGGGTTGCGGCTGCACCTGTTGTGCACGCTGGGCGGGCTGCCGGTGGCGTTCGCGCTCACCGGCGCCAAGGCCGACGAGTGCGAGACGTTGCTGGGGATGCTGGACGCCGCTCCGGAGTTGATGGCCGCCCACCCAGGTCAGACGATCATCGCTGACAAGAACTACTACGGCCGTGACTTCGAACGGGCTCTCACCGAGCGTGAGGTGCGGCTGCTGCGGCCGGCCCGCAAGGGCGAGCCCGAACGGGCCGGAGCAGCACTGTTCAAACCGTTACGGCAGACCATCGAATCGATCAACCAAACCCCTAAAGGACAGCTCGACCTGGAACGACATCGTGCACGCACCCCAGCGGGCGTCGTCATTCGCGTGCTGATCCGGGTCCTCGCGCTAACCGCCGCGATCTGGCACAACGACAAGACCGGCCAGCCGATCAAACGATCCCTGATCGCCTATGACCACTAAATGTGGCCAGACCCCTTGGACTCAATCATCTAGCTGGGGAAACTCATACACCAGCTCCGTGGACGCAACCGCTGTTGGTGGACAGCTCTGCCCGACTATGTCCGCGCATCAGTACGCACCTGACGAGCCACCATGTCGCACTAACCGTCTGGAGCGCACGACGAGCCCGATCTCTTGTATAGCCTCGCACCCAGACCCCGCCTGTTCCGCACGCGGAGGCCAGCCGCCACGTCACTCGATGGCAAGGCCCGACGTAGGAGCGCCGCTGCAGTTCCCTGAGTCGACCCCTTGCCGGGAATTGCGGCGTTGTTGCTGGTCACGGCTGCAGTATGAAACGTTCTCGGTGCGTGAGGACGTGGGGTGTCCGGTGGCAAGGTGACCCGGACCGCAGCGAAGCGAGGACCGGAAGCGCCGCGGCAGGACTAATCAGCGGATGCTGTGCGGTGTTGGCGTGGTGGACGGCGGGGTCGTAGGGGGTGCCGGTGCGCCAGCAGGCGTGGATGACGCGTAGCCATCCTCGGCCGAGGATACGCACCGCGTTCGGGTGGCGTTTGCCGCGGTCTCGGGCTCGCTGGTAGGCCTGTTCGGCCCAGGGATTGGCGTGCCGGCTGTTGTCGGCGAAGTGGGTCATGGCCTTGCAGGCGGCCCGGTTGGCGCTGTGCCGAAGCCGGCAGCGTGGACTTTGCCGCTGGCGCGGGTGACCGGGGCCATGCCGACCTCAGCGGCGATCCGATCGCAGGCCATGCACCCGCCGGGCCGAGAGGTGACAATCCTTGAAAGGGCTGCCTACCCAGGATCCCTTATTAGCCGATTGCCCCGGCCACGTACGGCGAGTACCGAAGTCGGCGATCGTGTCAACGACGCGCGAACGGTGACCCCCTGACGACGGCCGAATAGTGACCCCCTTCAGGCACTCTGGAGGGTGATCAAGGTGGAGGACTGGGCGGAGATCCGCCGGTTGTATCGAGCCGAGGCGATGCCGATCAAGGCGATCGCTCGGCATCTGGGCATCTCGAAGAACACCGTCAAACGGGCGCTGGCAGCCGACGCGCCGCCGAAGTACCAGCGGCCGAGCAAGGGATCGATCGTGGACGCGGCCGAGCCGCAGATCCGGGCGCTGCTGGCAAAGTTCCCCACCATGCCCGCGACGGTGATCGCCGAGCGGATCGGTTGGGAGCGGTCGATCACGGTTCTCAAGGACCGCATCCGTGTTCTGCGGCCGCAGTTCAAGCCCGTCGACCCGGCGTCGCGGACTACCTATCAAGCCGGCGAACTGGCTCAATGTGATCTGTGGTTCCCGCCGGTGAAGGTTCCGGTGGGGGCCGGGCATCTGGCGAGTCCGCCGGTGCTGGTCATGGTCAGCGGATACTCGCGGTGGATGCTGCCCTCGCGCACCGCGGGGGATCTGTTCGCCGGGCACTGGTCGCTGCTGTCGGACCTCGGCGCGGTGCCCAAGACGCTGGTGTGGGACAACGAGTCCGCGATCGGCCAGCGGCGGGGCGGCAAGGCGCAGCTCACCGCGGACGCCAACGCCTTTCGCGGAGCACTGGGAGTGGGCATCACGCAGTGCCGGCCGGGCGATCCCGAGGCCAAGGGTCTGGTCGAGCGGGCCAACGGCTATCTGGAGACCTCCTTTCTGCCCGGCCGCACCTTTTCCTGCCCGCAGGACTTCAACACCCAGCTGGCCGACTGGCTCCCCATGGCCAACGAGCGCCATCACCGGCGCATCCAGTGCCGCCCGCTCGATCGGCTGCGTGCCGATCTGGCGGCGATGGTGGCGTTGCCGCCCATCGCTCCACTCCTCGGCTGGCGCACCTCGACCCGGCTGGCACGCGACCACTACGTGCGCATCGCCTCGTGTGACTACTCGGTCCACCCCTCGGTGATCGGCCGCCTGGTGGAGGTGATCGCCGATTTGGAGGAGGTCACGGTGACCTGCGGCGGGCAGGTGGTGGCCCGCCACCGGCGGTGCTGGGCGCCGCACCAGACCATCACCGATGCGCTGCACGCGCAGGTGGCCGCCGCGATGCGCCGCACCTGCCTGCGCACCGCCACTGCCCCGGCCAAAGCCGAGGTTGAGGTCGAGCAGCGCCGGCTGAGTGACTACGACGCGCTGCTCGGCATCGAGGGAGTGGCGTGATGGCCGCAACCACCACGAACACCACCGCGAACACCACCGCGACCAGCGGGCGCAACCTCGCGGCCGAACTGGCCTATCTGACCCGGGTGCTCAAAGCTCCGTCTTTGGCGGCATCCATTGATCGGCTGGCCGAGCGGGCCAGGACCGAGTCATGGACGCATGAGGAGTTCCTGGCCGCTTGCCTGCAGCGTGAGGTCGCCGCCCGGGACTCACACGGTGGTGAGGCCCGGATCCGGTTCGCTCGCTTCCCGGCCCGCAAAGCGTTGGAAGACTTCGATTACGACCACCAGCGTTCCCTTAAACGCGAGGTCATCGCGCATCTGGGCACGCTGGACTTCGTCATGGCCAAGGACAACGTGGTCTTCCTCGGCCCGCCCGGGACCGGCAAGACGCATCTGTCCATCGGCTTGGGGATCCGGGCCTGTCAGGCCGGTCATCGGGTCGCGTTCGCCACCGCCGCTCAATGGGTGGCCCGGCTGGCCGAGGCTCATGCCGCCGGCACGCTGCAGGCCGAGCTGATCAAGCTGTCTCGGATCCCGGTGCTGATCGTGGACGAGGTCGGCTACATCCCTTTCGAACCCGAGGCGGCCAATTTGTTCTTCCAGCTGGTCTCCAGCCGTTATGAGCGGGCCAGCCTGATCGTCACCAGCAACAAACCCTTCGGACGCTGGGGAGAGGTGTTCGGCGACGATGTCGTCGCCGCCGCGATGATCGACCGCCTGGTCCATCATGCCGAAGTCATCAGCCTCAAGGGAGACAGCTACCGCCTCAAAAACCGTGACCTCGGCCGCGTGCCAGCGGCCAATCCCAGCAACGACCAGTAACAATCAAGTACACGACAGGGGTCAGTTTTCATCTGCCGATAGGGGGTCACAGTTCGAACGGCGTCGACAGATCGTCCCGCCTCAGCCATCCACGATCGCTCAAGACCTTCAGGCGCAGTGCGTACCAAGGCTTCATGCGAAGCCAGTTCCTCTTCCTGCGCTCAACGCCCGGCCGGGACTTGCGGGGCGAAACGTCTTCCTAGCTCGCGCCAGTGGCTGTAAAGCTCCCGCCGCTATCGATGCCCGTGATGACCTTCGACTGGTCCAGTCTAGGTCCCCACTGTGAGGTCAGGCGCGTGGGCGGCGCTGGTCGCGACCGGCCGAAGAGCCGCAGCGCGGCCAGCGACCGCCCGACGCGCGGCAGGCCGCCGCAGGCGGGCTGCCCTTGAAGACGAGTATATAAGTTTCTTTCGATCTTGCTGGTCGTACTCGTCAAGCCTTCTGAACTGGGGCTTCGGCACCCATCCAGACGCGTTCGAAGCTGTCGAGGTAGGTCGTCGCTGAGCTGTCGGCTTGGCTGTGTGTCAGGTAGATGACGGGGGCCTCGGGTGCTCGGGTGCCGTAGGCGTGGAGGTTGACCAGCAGTTCGTCGTCCGCGCGGTAGATGGAGTTGTAGAGCACTGTGCGGTGCAAACGGATCTCGACTCCCTTAACCCCTCGGAGCGGTCGGTAGAGGGTGAGGGCGTTGCGGACTCGGGCGGCCATGACGTCGCCGCCGATGCCTTCTTCGACTCCGCGGGCTGCCACATGCGGGCTGTCGGGATCGCCGAGCAGGATGCGCACCCTCACCCCGGTCTGCGCTCGCTCGGCCAAGATGCGCAGTAGCCCGGCGTCCTCGGCGAGGAACAGCCCGCTGTAGACGAGGATGCCGATCTCCTTGTTCGCGGACTCGAAGAACGTGCGCCAGGTGTCCGCCGGCACGGCCCAGCGGTGCGGATAGACGGCTTTGATCTCGGTGGAGAGACCTCGGCGCTGGCGCATCGCTTCGGGCCACAGGTCGTCCTCGTCAACGTGGAGGAGGTCGGCGACGGCCAGGCGATGGCGGGGGTGCGGGACCCGACCGCCCAGCCAGCGGCTCACGGTTTTGGGGTCGACGGCCAGATGGGTGGCGACGTCGAGGGGTTGTATCCGTGCTCGGATGAGGGCGTGGCGAAGGTTCTCGTTCATGGGGGCGCCTTCCGTGGCAGGGGCACTGCCTGCGACGCTAACATAAAACGTCCCTAGACGTCCCCTAGTTGTGGTGTTAGGAAAAGACCGCGCGGACGAAGCTCGTCGGCACGGGGTCCAGCATCCGGACCTTGCCCTCCACGCCGACGGGAGTTCACCGCATGACGACTGCACGGGAGCGACAGCGCGCCTACCAGCAAGACCTTCTCACCGCTCTGGAGATCGAACTCCGGCCGCATGAGACCACCACGGTCCTGATCGTGGACGGCGGCGGGCAGCCCTGCCTGGAGGTCGTCGACCGTCACTTCCGGACCCGGCGCGTGTACGTGCAGATGGCGTTCCACTGGTTCTACTGGGGTGATCAGCACGACGAGCGGACCTCGTCCCTGCATCTGCTGAAGGCCGCCGAGCGGATCGCCGCTGCCGCGCGCGAAGGCTGGCGCGAGGGCGAACAGGGAGTACTCAGCGTCAACGTGGGCAAGATCGCAGACGCGTACCGCGGCTGATCCGATGAGAGCCGCCACGAGTCGATGGCTGACCGGCGGGCTGGTCTACCGCCAGCTCGCCGACCGCATCCGCGCCCAGATCACCGCTGGCGAGTATCCCCGAGGAAGCACCCTGCCCTCAGAACCAGTCCTGGCCGAGCGCTTCCGCGTAGCCCGCAGTACCGTCCGGCGCGGCCTAGCGCTATTGGAGGGCGAGGGGCTGATCACCGCGCTGCCCGGCAGGGGGCGCGTGGTCAACGACCCCGACCAGGAGACGGGTCCGGCCTACCGGTATCAGGTGATCGCGAATGACCTGCGGGAGCAGATCCGTACCGGGGCCCTCGTAGCCGGCGCCAGGCTGCCGAGCGAGATGGCCTTGCGCAGACACCACGGAGCCTCGCGTAACACGGTCCGCCAAGCTCTCGACGAGCTGAGACACGAGGGGCTGATCGTGGTAGCGCACGGCAAGGGCCGATTTGTTCGATTCGCGCCAGACTGAGACGTCTTGAGACGTCTCGTCCGCAACTCTGGATTCACTTCAGGGACCGGCATCTATGGTGAACCGCATGGGACAAGCTGAGTGGGCGCGTGACCTGGCCCGCCACCTCCTTGCCGAGCCACTGCCGCGCCGGTGGGCGCACACGCAAGGGGTGGCCGCACGCGCCGAATCGCTGGCGCCGATCCTCGGGGAGGAGTCCGACCTGCTGACCGCCGCGGCCTGGCTGCACGACATCGGGTATGCGCCCGAGCTGGTCGACACCGGCTTCCACCCGCTTGATGGCGCCCGCTACCTACGCGACGTCCACCAGGCCGACGACAAACTCGTCCGGCTGGTCGCGCATCACTCGTGTGCAATCTATGAGGCGACCGAGCGCGGCCTGCTGGAGGCACTCAACGCCGAGTTCGACCAGGAACGGCCCGAGTTGGTGGAGGCGCTGACCTACTGCGATATGACCACCAGCCCGGACGGGATCCCTCTGGACGTCGACGTACGGCTCGCGGAGATCCACTCCCGCTACGGCCCCGAACATCTGGTCAGCCGGTCGATCGCCAACGCGACTCCGTGCATCACCTCGGCCGTGCGGGCGGTGCAGGCCGCGCTGGCTGACGGCGCTCTGTCAGATGGCTGGGACGGCCGCTGACGGCAGGCCGGGCCCAGGACGCCCTGACGGCTGGCCAGCTGGGCTCTCGCTTATCGTGGTCATGGCGCCGCGTGCCTGTCCCGCGCGGCACCCGTACGCGGAGAGTACGCACCCTTCAGCACAGCGAAAGAAACCAACTCATGATCTTCATTGCCGTCAAGTTCACTGTCCGTCCCGAGCGGAGCGAGGAATGGCTCTCGCTCGTTGACGACTTCACCCGGGCCACTCGGCAGGAGCCGGGTAACGTCTTCTTCGAGTGGTCCAGGAGTGTCGAGACGCCCAACCAGTTCGTCCTGCTTGAGGCGTTCGCCTCATCTGCGGCGGGCGAGGCTCACGTGGGCTCCGAGCACTTCAAGACCGCCATGGCGTGGATGCCCGAGGTGATCGCGAAGACGCCGGAGATCATCAACGTGGAGGTGCCTGGCGAGGGCTGGTCGCAGATGGCGGAACTGACGCCGGCCTAGCTAGCCGATGTGCGGCCCGGCGGCCTCGGCCAGGAAATGCCCGATCCGCAGTCGCATCGAGCGGTCCATCAGCAACGAGTCGACCTCATCACGGGGCACCCATCGCACTTCGCGGGACTCGTCGCTCGGCGTCGGCTCTCCGTCGATGGCTCGGCCGGTGAGCACGATGGAGAACTCCTGGCGGGCCTCGCCGTTTGAGGTGTAGAGGATCACATGACGGGGGTCGGTGTAGGTGCCGACCAGGCCGGTGATTTCACACGTGATGCCGGTCTCCTCCAGCGTCTCCCGGATGGCCGCCTGCGGCAGGGACTCGCCGAGGTCGATGGCTCCACCTGGAACGGCCCAGTTGCCGTTGTCCGTGCGGCAGATCATGAGGATGTCCCCGGCGTCGTTGGTGACCACGACGTTCACCGAGGGGACGAGACTGTTGGGCGCGGGCGCCTCAGGGTCGTCGTAGAAGTCGATGCGGCGGGCCATGACTCAGGACTCTACGGGGGTGGCGCCGGCCCAGACGGCTTCGAAGCTGTCGGTGTAGGTCGAGACCATGTCCCCGCCCACTATCTTGCGCAGGTGCATGACCGGGGCGTCGGCGGCGAACTTGCCGTAGATGTGGGTGTTGACGAGAAGTTGGTCGTCTCCGCGGTAGATGGAGTTGTACAGGATGGTGTGGTGCAACCGGATCTCGATGCCCTCGACCTGCTGTAGCGGCCGGTAGAGCATCAGGGCCATCCGGGTCTGCGCGGCCATGCCGTCGCCGACGCCTTCGTCCGCGCCGCGCTGGGCGACTTCGAGCGCGTCCGGGTTGCCGAGCAGGATACGGACCCGCACACCGGCCTTGGCCTTCTCGGCGAAGGTGCGCATGATGCCGGTGTCCTGGGCGATGAAGATGCCGCTGTAGACCAGTACGCCGATCTCCTCCTGGGCTGCAGAGAACAGACGTCCCCAGGTGTCCTTGGGTACGGCCCAGCGGTGCGGGTAGACGGTGACGAGTTCGCTGCCGGAGACGGCGGCGGCCTGTTTGGGGGTCAGCGCGTCCGGCCACAGGTAGGCCTCTTCCACGCCGAGGAGTTTGGCGACCGCGAATCTGTGCTTTCGGTACGGTATGCGACCTTGGGTGATCCACCGCTCCACGGTCTTGGCATCGACCCGGACGGCTTCAGCCAGCGCGTCGACGGTGGTGCCGTGTTCGAGAAGGGCTACCCGTAGCCGCTCGTTCGCCATCTCACCTGCCCGTAGAGGGGACGTCCGGGGACCTGGCAATCGTAGACCGGACGTCCTGAACATGTCCCATCCTGTAGTGATCACGTCCTGACTCTTTGTCGCACTCTCGGTATCGCAAGGCACCACCGGCAGCGACCGAGAGGAGAGTCGACAGTGATCAATTACATCAAGCCGATCGACGAGACCCCCATCTGCGAGTGCGGCGCGGCCCTGGAGCGGGGGCGATTCCGCTGCCTCAAGTGCCAGGCCCGGGACCGGTGGGTGAGGCGTCAGGCGGCCAAGCGCAGGACGGTCGGCAAGAGGAGCGGGCAGACCCGGCGTCCGGCCAACCGTCCGCGCGGCATCGTCGAGGCGGGGGTGATCTGGACGTGACCGCGATCCCGTTGATCATCGGCCTCGTGCTCAGTGTGACCGTAGCCGTCGGCTACGTGCTCGTCCTGGTCGGGATGCGCCAGGAGGACCGGCGGATGCGCCTGGGCGACATCCCGCCGAGCAGGGCGGCGGGTCTGGCCCGGCGGGTCACCGGCTGCCACGTACGGGGATGAGCGCGCTACTCGCGCTCGGCGAGCCTGGATTCCACCCGTTCCAATCGCGCAGACAGATCCTGCAGCGTGGCGCGGATCTCGGTGAGCTCATCGGAGGCTGGCGGGGCCGGGGCGGCGTTCTCACGGACATAGACGCCCTTGCCTTGCTGGCCGATGACCAGCCCTTCGGCCCGTAGGACCCCAACAGCCAGCTTCACCACGCTCAGCGAGGCGTCATACGTCGTCGCGAGCTGGGTCGTGGAGGGCAGCGGGTCACCAGGGGCGAGGGAACCGCGCCGGATCTGCTCGCGCAGGTCATCGGCGATCTGCAGGTAGCCGGGCCGCCCGGTGTTCTTGACCATCCGCCCCATCTTCCGTCGCGCGTGCTCCCTAGTTCAGCACAAAGACGCGACCAAGCCAACTACGAGAACGTTGACAACCAGGCTAACTAGGTTGACTATGTTGACCGAGACGAACAAGGAGGTCTACTCATGCGCACCATCCCGATCCCCGTCGACACCCACCGGCTCCGCTTCACCTGCGTCAAAGCCGCCCGTCCCCGCGTCGTCGACCAGGACACCGGCAAGATCAAGACCGACAAGGACGGCAACAAGGTCTACGAGTCCGTCCTGCTCGCCGAGGACGAGTTCGGCCGGATCGAACTGGTGAAGGTCGGAACCTCCGGAGAACCACCGATAGCGCCCGGTCAGGACGTCGTACCGACCGGCATGGTCGGCTACGTCTGGGAGATCCCGCAGAACGGCACCTCCCGCTGGGGCATCAGCTACAAGGCGGCCTCGATCGTCCCCGTCTCCGGAAAGCCAGGAGGAGGCGGGGATGCCTGAGTCCCTGCGGCTGCTGCTTCTCACCCTGGCCTGCACGCTGGTCGTGCTCTGGACCTGGCAGCGCTTCCATCACCGCTCCTTCTGGCCGGTGGCCGGCTACCCGCTCACCGCGCTCAGCGTCCGAGCCTCCTGGCGCAAAGTCGCCCTCGGCTGCGGCCTGACCAAGAAACGGGCGCGCTGGGCCTTCACCCTCACCCCCGGCGCGCTGATCTCCACCGGCACCGTGAAGGTACGACGACGCTTCCGCCGGGTCGCCGTCGACACCACACCCTGGATGTGGCTGCCCCTGCCGACCCGGCACGGCTGGCGCGTCACCCTCCACCTGCTGGAGGGGCAGATCCCCGACGACTACAGCCAAGCCGCTGAACGCCTCGCGCACTCCTGGAGCGTGCACGCCGTCCGGGTCTCGTCCCCACGTCCCGGACGGGTCGTCCTGGCCGCCACCATCCGAGATCCACTCGTCCGGGTCGACAGGCTGCCGCCGTCCGACGAGCTGCTCAAGGTCACCGTAGGCCGTCTGGAGACAGGCAAACCCTGGGTGATCGACTTTCGAATCGTCCCGCACTGGCTCAACGCCGGGGCCACACAGTCCGGCAAGTCCAACCTCGCCAACGCCCTGCTCGTCGGGCTGGCTCCGCAACCAGTCGCGCTGGTCGGCTTCGACCTCAAGGGCGGGGTGGAGTTCACCCCGTACGGCTGCCGCCTGTCGGCGCTGGCCACCACCCGCGCTGAATCGGTCGACCTGCTCGACGGCCTGGTGGCGCTCATGCTCGATCGAATGAGCCTGTGCCGTACGGCGGGCGCCCGCAACCTCTGGCAGCTTCCCCCGGCGGTGCAGCCGGTTCCCGTCGTGGTCCTGGTCGACGAGCTGGCCGAGCTCTACCTGATGGCTGACAAGTCCGAGAAAGACGAGATCGCTAAAACCTCCACCGCTCTCCTGCGGGTGGCCCAGCTCGGGCGGGCGTTCGGGATCTATCTGTTCTGCTGCGGCCAGCGGATCGGCTCCGACCTCGGACCCGGGGTCACCGCGCTGCGTGCCCAGTGTTCGGGGCGGATCTGCCATCGGGTCAACGATCCCGAGACCGCGACCATGACCCTTGGCGACCTCGACCCGGCCGCCCTGGTCTCCGCCCGCGCGATCGCCGCCGAGACGCCCGGCGTCGCGATCGTCACCTCTCAGGACGGCCAGTGGTATCGGGCCCGCTCCTTCCACGTCTCCGAGCAGGCCGCGGAACACGCCGCCCGGATGTACGCCGACCTCACCCCGCCCTGGACCGAGATCACCGCAGGCGTGCACGCCTGCGAGGTCACCGAATCCGACCTGACCGAACTGCTCAACGCCTGAGCTGCTGAAAGGGGGACACGATGCGACGCCTTGCCCGCAGGCTGCTCGACTCTGGGCCGATCCTGGTTCTGGCCGCTATCGCGGGTGCCGGATCGTTCACCCACATCCGCGACACCGCCACCGAGCACGGCCAGTCCGGCTGGATGGCCTGGGCGGTCGCCGTATGCGTCGACCTGACCTGTGTCATGGCCGCCCGCGAGCGTCAGCGTGACAAGCAGACCGGACGCCTCCGGGACGGCCGGATCTCCTGGCCGACCCTCGTCCTGGTCGCCGGGATCGTCCTGTCCCTGGCCGCCAACCTCAACCAAGCTGATCCGTCCCCGTGGGGGTGGATCACCGCCGCGACCCCGGCCGGCGCCTTCCTCGTCGCGGTCTCCATGCTGGAACGCCGCGCCTCGGCTCCCCGCCCCAAGCCGTCCCCAGCACCGCCCTCCGTCCCGGAGGTCGCCGCCG
The DNA here is from genome assembly GCF_002149035.1 of Streptosporangium minutum. Lineage (GTDB taxonomy): Bacteria > Actinomycetota > Actinomycetes > Streptosporangiales > Streptosporangiaceae > Streptosporangium > Streptosporangium minutum. Next base: position 7,423 of record NZ_NGFP01000014.1, on the reverse strand, counting down.
AACCGGTTCCCACGCCTGTCCCCGTTGAACAGGACGGGCCGTCCTCAGAGCTCCTCGACTACGCCCGACGTGTGGCCGAGGAATACCAGACCGCGCAGGGCAGGCCGATCAGCCGCGACACCCTGCGCGCCCGTCTGGGCGTGTCCCACCAACTGGCCTCCGACCTGCTGCGCCACCTGCGCATCGCGTCGGACGCCCTGTGAAAGGAGAACCACCCATGTCCACCGACACCGAGCGCCGTACCGCCTTCATCCACGGCCTTCGGGATCTGGCCGCCTTCATGGAGACCACTCCCGCTGTCCCCGTCCCGACCGACCCGACGATCATCACCTACTACCCCGAGCAGAGCACCGACACCGGCCTGCGCGCCGAGGTCGACCGGATCGCCGCGCTGTTCGGCACGAAGGTCGACCCCCGGCTGTTGCCACACGGGCTCTACACCGCCGCCCGATGCTTCGGGCCGATCCACTTCGAGGTGACGGCGATCCTCGCCGCAGCCCGGGACGGCGCCGCCGGCGAACCACCCCATGGTTTCTGACCCGCCCGATGAGCAGGTGACCTCGGTCACGATCTCGCCCAAGCGGTGGCGGTGCTGCCACTGCGGCGGCACCGGAGTCGGCAGCTACGGCGACACCTGCGAACACTGCGACGGCCTCGGCTTCTGCTGAGACGTCGGCGCCCCCGGCCTGGCCGTACATCCGCCAAGACGCCTGCCAGGTCGGGGGCCATCCCCCCTCACCCGTACGAGTGAAAGGAGGAGACCATCTTGCCCACAACCCGCCCCAATCCGCACGCGATCGCCGGCATGATCACCCGCCTCAACGATCCCCACTACTCCCGGTGGGCCGCCCAGCTCCGCGCCACCGGCGGCTGCCGCCAACCGATCCACATGCGGGGCCGCGTCCTGCACGTCGACCGCGCCACCGGCCGGCTCCTGCACAGCTACACCACCACCGCCGAACCCGACGGCGTGCTTCGCCTACCGTGCAAGACCCGACGGGCGTCGCGCTGCCCGGCCTGTGCCGAGGTCTACCGCGCCGACACCTACCAGCTCATCCGCGCGGGCCTGGTCGGTGGCAAGGGCGTCCCCGCCTCGGTCACCGCCCACCCCTGCCTGTTCGTCACCCTCACCGCGCCGTCCTTCGGAGCCGTCCACACCTGGCGGGAGAAGAACGGCAAGACCCTGCCGTGCCACGCCCGCCGCGATGCCGAGACCTGCCCGCACGGACGGGTCATGTCCTGCACCGCCCGGCACGGCGCCGACGAGTCCTGTCTCGGGGAGCCGCTGTGCCCGGACTGCTATGACTACACCGGCAGCGTGCTGTTCAATGCGCTCGCTCCCCAGCTGTGGAAGTACGTCACCGACGCCCTCCGGCGCCGCGTCGCCAAAACCGTGGGCTTGACCCTGCGGGAGATCCGCCAGCACCTGACGATCTCCTTCGCCAAGGTCGCCGAATACCAAAAGCGCGGCGTTGTGCACTTCCACGCCGTCATCCGCCTCGACGGCCCCGACGGTCCCACCTCGCCGCCCCCGGCATGGGCCACGGCCGAGATGCTGACGCACGCCGTACAGCACGCCGTCAAAGCGGTAACCGCTACCGTCCCCGCCGCCGGTGACGACCCCGCCCGCGTCCTGCGCTGGGGACCACAGCTCGACATCCGCGAGATCACCATGGACGGCGAGCTGTCCGACCAGGCCGTGGCTGGCTACATCGCCAAGTACGCCACCAAGGCCGCCGAATGCGTCGGCACCCTGGACCGGCGCATCAACCCCCTCGACGACCTACAAGCCTTCAACCTCCGCGACCACCCCCGCCGCCTCATCGCCGAATGCCTGCGCCTGGGAGAACTCGACGAGCTGGCCGACCTTCGCCTCTCCCAGTGGGCCCACATGCTCGGCTTCCGCGGCCACTTCTCCACCCGCTCCCGGCACTACTCCACGACCATGGGCTCTATCCGCGACGAGCGTCGCGACTTCGCCCGCACCGAAGAGATCACCATCGGCCGGCTGCCCCTCTTCGCCGAGGACACCGTCCTCGTGATCGCCAACTGGGAGTACGCGGGCAAGGGTTTCTCAGTCGGTGACGCGCTTCTGGTAAGCGCTCTTACCAGAATTCCTATTGCATCACCTCCGGACTTCGGAGGTGATGCCGATGAGTCGGCGTGACGAGCTGCTGACCGTTCCCCAGGTGCTCGACGAACTGGGCGGGCTCTCGCGCCGGACGTTTTACCGCTGGCGCGAACTCGGCCACGCGCCCAAGTGCATCAAGCTGCCCAACGGAGAGATCCGCGTCTGGCGGAGCGACTTCGCGGCCTGGCTGGACACCCTCCGGGAGGCGGCGTGAACACCTCGTATGACGTGCGGATCTGGGACATCCGTCGAAACGCCTCCAGCAAAACGCCTTCGTATGTCGTCCGCTGGAAGGTCTGCGCCAAGGAGCGGTCCAAGACTTTCCGGACAAAGGCGCTCGCCGAGAATTTCGTCTCTGACCTACGGCAGGCGACCAGGAAAGGGGAAGCCTTCGACCTGGCTACCGGTCTTCCCTCGTCGATGGCCAAGCCTGTCGCTGATACTGGGCCGACCTTCTTTGGTTTTGCCCGGTCGTACATGGCGGCTCGCTGGGTGCACTCGGCTGCTCGGACCCGCGAGACGATGACGTATGCCCTGCTGTCCTTGATCCCCGCGCTGACCAAGGATCTCCCCGGCAGGCCGGATGACGAAGAACTCCGCGCGGTGCTGCGTGACTACGCCTTCCTCCCGGATAAGAGGCGCGGGGAACTGCGGCCGGAGTACAAGGCGGTGTTTGGCTGGTTGGAAGCGGCGTCCCTGCCGCTCACCGATCTACTGGAACCGGTCGTCATCCGTTCGGCTCTCGACGCGATCGCCCTTCGCTTCGATGGGGAGCCGGCGGCGGCCAACACGGTACGGCGCAAGCGGGCGGTGCTCCACCACATGATGGAATCCGCAGTTGAGCTCAAGCAGCTGCCCGCCAACCCGCTGCACGCGGTCAAGTGAAAGCCGCCGAAAGCAGCTGGGACCGTCGACCCTCGGACGGTGGTCAACCCGGTCCAAGTACGAGCGCTGCTCGATGCTGTGAGACAGGTGGGTCGGACGCGTGGTCCCCGCATGGTGGCCATGTTCGCCTGCATGTACTATGCGGCACTTCGTCCTGAGGAGGCTTCGGGGCTACGCCGCCAGAACTGTGACCTTCCCGCTGAGGGGTGGGGCTTGATCACGCTTGAGAAGGCCCGTCCGCAGGCGAACAAGCGGTGGACGAACTCGGGGGAGACCCACGACGAGCGCGGCCTCAAGCACCGGGCCGCAGATGACACCCGGGAGATCCCCATCCCTCCGGTCCTCGTCGCGACCCTTCGCGAGCACATCGAGACCTACGGCGCGGCGAAGGACGGCAGGATCTTCCGCACGAGCAAGGGCCGCCCGTTCTCCTCGTCGGCGTACTCCGCCGTCTGGCAGGGGGCTCGACGGCTCGCCCTCACTCCCGAACAGGTCGTCTCCCCGTTGGCGGCCCGGCCGTACGACCTGAGGCACGCGGCGGTCTCTCTGTGGCTCAACGCGGGTGTCCCGCCGACCGAGGTAGCCCAGCGTGCCGGCCACGGGGTGGACGTGCTTCTCCGCGTCTACGCGAAGTGCCTCGAAGGACAGCGAGATCGCGCCAACGGTCAGATCACCAAAGCTCTCGAAGACTGACAGACAGCGCTGCAGCAGAGGCCCCGGCGAACCCGGGGCCTCTCGTGTTTCTGACTATGGGCTACTTGGATTATCGGTGGCCGGTTTTCCCCTGGTGATTGCGGAGGCTCTCTGGTGTTCCGGCGTAGTTGCAGCCCCCGTATCCGCACCTGGACCAGGCGCCGCTCTGGACAGCCTCATTGGTCACGGGTCGGCCTGGCCCGTAGCCATGCTTGTGCAGTAGTTGCGGCACGGAGCCGCCGTACTCAGCGGCCAAAAGTGCAGCCTCGGCGATCTTGTCGTGCCCGCGGGCGAAGAAAGAACCGATGCCGGTCTCTTCGCCACAGCCACACCAGCACGTGCCGGTGGGGATGAGCCTGGGGAGCTTGGAAGTGGTCATGTTTTCAAGATAAGGAATCTAGAAGGTTAATCAAGGAAGGGGAACAAGATTGAGGCCTTCAGGTGACGTCCGGTAGGTCCTTCGGTCAGCCGCTGCTCGGAAAGCCGTTCTGGCGCAGAAGGTGATGGGCGCCGAGTTTCTGCATCACGAGGTGAGGGCGAAGGGGGCCGTGGATGGGGCCTTGGCCTGGCGAAACGCTCCAAAGATCATCCCGCGCATATTCCGTGAACGACGACTCAGGGCCGCTCAAGGTGGCCTACGGCTGCACAGAGGCGCATGCCGCTTCAGGGAAGAACTCCCAGGTCGGACGGCAAACCACGAGGTCAAGAGAGTGCCCCCGGCATGATTCGAACATGCGACACCCGCTTTAGGAGAGCGGTGCTCTATCCCCTGAGCTACGGAGGCAGGGGCTACATGTAAGAGTAGCGAAAATGGCGAGTGCGTGTGCGGTCGGAGGGTGGGTGATGGCTGGCGGGCGGGTTATCGCTTCGCTGAGCTGCGGTAAAAGGGTGGCAAGCGGCTGAGGATCACGGGTTTGGCGTGGCTAGTCTCACGCTCCGTGATCGAACGGCGACGGAAGCGGATCCGAGGGCATCGCGCGCTGCGGCCGTTGGTGCTGTGCGGGGCGATGCTGGCGCCCGCGCTTCTGGCGGGCGGTCTCCTCGTGGCTGAGCTTACCGGGTATGACGGGGGCCTCCGGGGGGTTGTCGCCGGGCTGGGATCTCTGGAGGGCAGGGGGACTGGAGCGCCCGCGGCGATGGCGCCTGCCCGGGACGCGGTATTCGAGCCGAGGTTGCTGCCTCCTCCCTCCTTGCCTCCCGGCTCCGAGCGTTCTCCGGGCTCCGGGCGTCCTTCCGGCTCCGAGCGGACGTATGGGGGCTGGGCGCCTCCGGCCATGGCGGATGTGCGCCGTTCGGCGGCCGATGTCGCTCCCGTGGACGTCCCCGAGGTTGTGGTGAAGGTGGTGCCCCGGCGATCCGAGCCGCCTCCGGTGAGGCGGGCGTCGCCGCAGCCGGCGCCGCGGACGGAGACCGGGTTCGGTTGCCCGGGGGAGTGGCGGGAGACCTGGCTGTGGGAGGTCTGTAAGGAGCAAGCCCGGCGAGAGGCATGAGGGCGGGGATCACAAAATGGGGTGTTCGACGCATATCGGCTGCGGGGAGTCTGGCCCGGACACTCAGCGAGCTGTAGTAGCGTGCGTGCCTGACCCAGGTCACGAGTTCGCAAACGGAGGGGTCGAACGTGCCACCTCGTCGATCAGCGGGTCTGATCGCCGTTGTCGCGACCATGACTTCCCTTTTGCCGGGGGCCGCTGCCACGCAGCGGGCGTCGGCGGAGGTCCAGCCCGTCGCCACCCGTGAGTCCGCGAGCCCTGCGGAGCTGGGTAATGGGTCCGCGAGTCTTCCCGTGCTGCGCGATGAGTCCGCGAGCCTTGCCACGCTACGTAGTGAGTCCGTGACTCCTGCTGCCCTGCGTAATGGGTCCGTGCGTCTCGCCGGGTCGCGTCACGAGTCCGCGAATCCGGCCGGGGCGCCCATCGGGTCCGCGAGCCTGGCCGGGGCGGGGCGTGAGTCCGCGAGTTCCAGCGGGCTGCCTCGTGAGCCCGTGAACCTCACCGAGCTGCGTCGTGAGGCGGAGAAGGCGTCCAAGGACCTGGAAGGCGCGACGAAGGCCCTGGAGCAGCGGCGGGCCAAGATCCAGGCGTCGCAGAAGGAGCTCACCGCCAAGCTGCGCGAGCTGCAGGCCGCGGAGAAGGCCTTCGCCCAGGTACGGCAGCCGCTGTCGGACATCGTCGGGCAGCTCTATCAGCAGTCCGCGGGCAGCGACGTGGCCCCCTTCCTGTCCGGCACGTCCAACGCGTCGGCCTTGCGGGCCATGGCAGATGTCTCCCAGCTCGTGGCCGAGCGGGATCATATCCTTCAGGAGGGCGGGCGCCTGCAGGCCGAGCGCGAGCGACTGGCCACCGAGGCGCAGGAGCTGCGGGCGAGCAACCTGCTGTCGGAGGCGCAGATGGGCGCCGAGATCGAGACGCTCAGGGCCCGTTCGGACAAGATCGTGAAATCGCTGACCCAGGCTCTGGTGAAACTGGGCGTGAAGGTCGACAAGGGCGGACAGCCCGCGGCGGGCTGCGCTCCGACCAAGGCGTTGTCGGCGAACGAGTTCGCCAACGGGCTGATCCCCAAGGCGTATCTGTGCCCGCTCCAGCAGCGGGGCAACGAGCTGCGCGGGGACGCGGCGCTGGCGTTCATCAGCCTCAACGAGGCCTACAAGAGGCAGTTCGGCAGGCCCATGTGCCTGACCGACAGCTACCGGAACCTGGCCGAGCAGCAGTCGGTCTACTACCGGCGCCCCGGCTTCGCCGCCATTCCGGGCCGTAGCAACCACGGTCTGGGACTCGCCGTCGACCTGTGCGGGGGCGTGGAGCGTTTCCGGTCGCCCCAGTTCAACTGGCTGGAGGCCAACGGCAAGAAGTTCGGCTGGTTCCACCCGAAGTGGGCCTATGTCAGCCCGTTCGAGCCCTGGCACTGGGAGTATGACCCGGAGCTGGGCTCTCTGCTCTAGCAGCCCTCACGGCGCTGCGGGCCGACGCGTCCGACGCGACTGGGATCTTATCGCCCTGAGGAATGAAGCGCTTACCTTCCGTGCGGGTTGATCGTGATCGACAGACGGCCGCCGGCCTGGGCCGAGGCCAGTTCGATGGCCTGGTCCGAGGTGGTGGCCAGCACGATGAGCGCCCCCCGGTCCGCCTCGCCCTCCGGGGTGGTGAGGACCGTGACGTCTTCGGCCACGGTCCTGGCCGGAGCCGCACCCTCCCAGGTGGAGGACGCGGCCAGGACGTCCACGACGTCGCCGGGGGACAGCAGGCGCGCGGTCTCGGGGTCGGCGACGCGGACAGGGGTGGCGACCGTCCCCGGGCCGTGGGCGGCCAGCAGGCTCGGGCCGAGGATGCGGGCGTCCGTCAGGGGTTCTCCGCGTCGCATGGGACCGGCCAGGACTCTCCCCGCGATCGCCGTACCGGGCTTCACGGCGCCGTCGGGGACGGTGTCGGGCCGCAGGGCCACCGTCTTCAGGTCGGCGGCCTCCAGTGCCCCGCTCGGAAGGTCCCTGGCCGCGGCGAGAACGGTCACCGACGCGGTGTCCGGCTTCAGCCCGATGAGGGCGCACGCCATCGCCAGGGCGGCGACGGCGGTGGCGATGAGGCGGTGACGGCGGCCGAGGAGACGGCGGAGGGCACGCATGACTGACTCCAACAGGGGAGAGCCGGGCGGCGCGGAGCCCGTGACGGGGCGCCCGCCGTACGAGGCGGGGCGGGTGGATGAAGATGCCCACCGTACGGC